>DATHIE010000651.1:0-26749 GCA_035316905.1 Chryseolinea sp.
GTGTTTGAAATTGTGGGCTGCGTCTTAATAAACTGCTCGATTATCTCAAGCTGTTCCTTCTGCTTTTCATTCTCCGGCTCGATCTCTTTTTTTGTTGTCGTTAACTCTTCGATAAAGCTCTCTGCAGGAAGGTCTTTCTTCTTTGGCTTCGATTCGGACTCTTCAAATGGTTCACCTTCTCTGGCCGACGCCATCGCCTTCGCCAGTTCGACTATCCTGGCCTTCCTGGATTTCGAAGACTCCTTAGGCAACGACTCCTTCTTTGAATCGGCTTCATCCTTCTCCTTTATGTCAGGAACTATGCTCGACGGGCTCGAATCAACAAACATCATCTCAAAATTGTGTTTGAGCTGATGGAGCGTTTCAAGGTCACTCATTACCTGATCTGCGACCGTGGTAAAATTCTCAGAAACAGCCACTATCACAGGTTGCGACACTGGCATTGGAGTAACGACCGCAGGGCTGTTAACTGCCTGCTTGACAGGAGCAATGGAGCCGCGCGCAGGTAGAAGGTTGTCTAGAGTCATCACGTCCTTAAGAACAGAACGATCAGCGGCATACACGGCTGCAAGCTGAAGCTCCTTTGAATGGTTCATGAAATCATGATCCTTGCTGACCCTTGCCGAAAGAGCATGCAAAAGCTGACTATAAGGATAACTCTCTCGTAATGAAAGTACACGCAAGGCCTCAACTTCCGTGATTTCGGAATAATGTCTTAATACCTCGATAAAGTTTTCTTTTTCCACTTGAAGATGCCGGATGGTAAAAATAAGAAAATTTACCAATTGGCAACGGATGCGTTGAAGATGTCGTTGATGATCCGTTCAAATATTTGCTTAGTGTATTGTTCTTCTACGTCTGTAAAGTTCTGATCATTAGGGAAGTCCTTATAAAAGGAAAAAGATCTGTCCCTGAAGCTCATCGTTTCGTCGAGCGTATTGACATATGAAGCTTTCACAGTGATCGTTAGCCGGGTAGAGGAAGCCTGGTTGATAGCGTTCGGGTCGCCGGTGGCAGTTGGTGCGATGGGCGTCAGCCGGAAATCTGTTATTTCGCCTTCCATCTGTAACTCACCCTCTTCCTGAATTACAGATATGCTGGAATTTTGAATTATGTACGTCTTAAGTTGGTTCGTAAAAGTCTGGCCCATGTTTGCCTGCCCCAGTTCCGTATTATTGTAGAATTCAATAATAGAAATCGTGCTGGCGCTTGATGTCGAACCTGACATCGAATATTTGACAGATACACCGCAAGACGTGGCCAGCAGAATAAGAGCTGGCATTGCAAGCATTCTTGTTATATAACGAAACGACATTCTCTGGTCAGTTAATTTGCTTTCGGGTCAGTCCTCGAGGTCGTATTGTTTAATCTTTCGGTATAAAGTCCGTTCCGAAATACCCAAATCCCGTGCCGCGTATTTGCGTTTGTTACTGTTCTTCCGCAGTGCACGAATGATTAATTCTTTTTCCTTTTTTTCGATAGACAAAGAATCATCTTCTGCCTCATGTGAGATATCATGTACCTCTTCGTCCTGAACGTTTGAAGGTTCGGAAGGCTTCAGGTTCAGCACGACGGGCTCTGATGAAATGGGCGTAGCATGGTCATGAATTCCCTCGAACAAACCTGGATGATCCTTGACCAACTGGCTTGCTTTTGCCTGGTTGGGAAATGTCTCAAGCACTAATTTTTTGAGGTCGTTGAAGTCTTTCTTCATATCGAAGAGGACCTTGTAAAGGATGTCGCGTTCCGATAAGCCATCTTTTTCTTCAAGCGTGCCCTTATACAACGCCGGTAGGGTATTTTGTTTCGGGAGGTAGTGTTGCAAACGGCTAGCGTCGATCTCTTTATTTTCCGAGGAGAGGACTGAAATCTGCTCCACTAGATTTTTTAGTTGACGGATGTTTCCAGGAAACCGGTATTGCAGTAGGATTTCCTTAGCGTCTTCTGCTAACGTTATAGGCTTCACTTTGTATTTCTCTGCAAAGTCAGAGGCGAATTTTCTGAACAGAAGCTCAATATCTTTTCCTCTTTCGCGAAGTGGCGGTACGTAGATGGGTACGGTACTGAGGCGGTAGTAAAGGTCCTCTCTGAATTTTCCGTCCTCGACATTCTTCATTAAGTTGATGTTGGTCGCGGCAACGACACGCACGTCGGTCTTTTGAACTTTTGATGAACCAACTTTAATGAATTCGCCGTTTTCCAATACACGCAGAAGACGGGCTTGTGTGCCCAATGGCATTTCTCCGATCTCGTCAAGGAAGATTGTTCCGCCGTTTGAAACCTCGAAGTAGCCCTTGCGCGCCTCATGCGCACCAGTGAAAGACCCTTTCTCATGTCCAAATAACTCTGAATCTATCGTGCCCTCAGGAATCGATCCGCAGTTTATGGCAATAAACTGACCGTGCTTTCTCGGGCTTAAGTGGTGTATGATCTTCGAGAATGACTCTTTTCCGCTTCCACTTTCGCCAGTAATCAAAACCGACATATCCGTCGGAGCGACTTGCAACGCGACGCTTACGGCATTATTCAATAGAGCAGAGTTCCCAATGATGCCGAACCGTTGTTTAACGTTTTGTATTTCTGAATCTGTTATGGTCATCTTTTTTTCCTCAATCTTTCAGTTCACTGCACACCCCATTAATGTTCCTCCGGTACAGCTCTCAACAAGCACATTAACATAATCTCCCTTGTGGTAATTCTGTCGTGGAAAAACAACTACTTTATTGGCGCTATTCCTACCCTGAAGGTTGGCGTCGGACCGTTTAGAATTACCTTCAACAAGCACCTTGTGAACCTTTCCAATATCTTTCTTATTACGTAGCAAAGAGTGTTCCCCTTGCTTTATGATAATTTCGTCTAACCTTCTTTTCTTCGTTCCTTCCAGAACATCATCCTTGAACTTCTTTTCGGCCAACGTTCCCGGACGCTCGGAGTAAATGAACATGTAAGAGAAATCGAACTGCACCTCGTCCATCAAGGTGAGAGTATCACGATGTTCTTCGTCTGTTTCGGAGCAGAATCCTGTTATCATGTCAGAAGAGATTCCGCATTCCTCACCTAATATTTCCCGTATTTTCGAAATTTTATTCAAATACCAATCTCTGCTGTACCCACGATTCATAAGTTCAAGTATCCTGGTGTTCCCGCTTTGAACCGGTAGGTGAATGTACTTGCAGATATTCTCGTACTTTGCTATCGTCATAAGAACATCATCCGTAATATCTTTTGGATGCGAAGTAGAAAACCGTATCCTCAAATCCGGGTTTACGAGTGCTACACGCTCGAGCAGTTCTGCAAATGTTACCGTATGCGCAACGTTGTTTTTTTCAATCCACGCTTTATTGTTCATCTCCTCGCTCCACTTGTACGAGTCAACATTTTGTCCGAGCAGTGTTACTTCACGATAACCGCGATCGAACAGATCCTTTGCCTCAGCAATAATTGAATGAGGATCGCGGCTCCTTTCGCGTCCCCTTGTAAAGGGAACAACACAAAATGAGCACATATTATCACAACCTCTCATGATCGAGATAAAAGCTGTGACGCCATTTGAGTTAAGGCGGATAGGAGTGATGTCGGCATACGTCTCTTCTCTTGATAAGAATGTGTTGACAGCCTTCGAGCCTTCATCTACTCTTTCAATAAGTTTGGGAAGATCCCGGTATGCGTCTGGTCCCGCTACAAGATCAACGATCTTCTCTTCTTCAAGAAGTTTGGACTTAAGCCGTTCTGCCATACAACCGAGCACACCTACCAGAAGGTCTGGTTTATTTTTTTTTAGGCCATTAATGTGCATAAGGCGGTTTCTGACAGTTTGCTCGGCCTTGTCCCTGATAGAGCAAGTGTTTAGAAATACAACATCTGCTGAATTGATATCGGAAGTGGTGTCAAACCCGCTTTCGTTTAATATGGAGGCAACAATTTCGCTATCAGAGAAATTCATTTGGCAACCATAGCTTTCTATGTACAGTTTACGCTGCTTTCCCGAATCATTATCTGTCGTGGTCTTGACAGCCTCACAGGCTGCCTCGTGGTCGCTTAAAATGCTGATTTC
This sequence comes from Chryseolinea sp., assembly GCA_035316905.1. Classification (GTDB taxonomy): domain Bacteria; phylum Bacteroidota; class Bacteroidia; order Cytophagales; family Cyclobacteriaceae; genus Chryseolinea. The sequence continues at coordinate 4,055 of DATHIE010000651.1, forward strand.
GCTTATCAAATTCTCCATAATCCCTACTATCAAGTCGCAAAAGTAATAACTTTTATCGTTTCATGTGACATCTTGTCAGGCAGATTTAAGAATCCGGGCTAGCATTGTAGATTTCGCGAAAAGGGCAAAAATTATGGCTATAGTTAAATCGGTTAGAGGGTTTACACCTGTTTTTGGAACGGATTGTTTCCTGGCTGAGAATGCCACCGTTGTTGGTGAAGTAGTGATGGGCAACAACTGCACCGTCTGGTTTAATGCCGTTGTTAGGGGAGACGTCCATTCAATCACCATAGGCAACTTCACGAACATACAAGATGGCGCAATAATTCATTGTACTTATCAAAAAGCAAGGACGGTCATTGGAAGCAACGTGTCGATAGCGCACAACGCAATCGTTCATGGATGCACGATTGAAGATAATGTACTGGTGGGGATGGGAGCGATTGTAATGGACGACGTAGTAGTTGGGACAAATTCTGTTATTGCTGCCGGTGCTGTTGTATTGCCCGGAACAATTATTGAAGCGGGAAGTATTTATGCCGGAACGCCTGCGAAAAGAATTAAGGATATCAGCAATGAAATGAAAGAAGTCATTTTGCGAACAGCAAGAAATTATCCGATGTATGCCGGATGGTATAAATGATCGATGACCGGTCCAAATGATTTTTAAATTCAACGCACAATTAAAGTTTTTATAGTATATTCAATTACCTGTTAAATGAATAATGAGTAAGGAACGCAATAAAGGTTATGACACTGACGAGATCAGGGACTACAGGGCAAAGATGTCAAGCCTTGGAAGGACTTATTTGCCGGATGATGAAGATGAAAGTACCGATGAGTACGCACACTTCTACTTTATAGGAAAATTCGAAGGACGCGAGGTTATTTATGATGCCGTGATGTACACTCTCCGACTGCATCACGAAAGCGAACTTTATGAAATTGCAGAACATCGGGCCGCCAAACATTTCCCGCAGTATAAAAAGATCTCTTATGATGAGGATGAGAACGGAAATATGAAGGCTCTCGATCCTTTGGAGGAAGAGATCGGCTTGTTCATGGCTGAAGTAATAATGGAGTTGGAGGAAGAAGAGACGGTCAAAGTAAAAGAACACATCGAGCTGGATTCAAATTCTGAATTTGGAATCAGCATGGATATCGGACTCCAGGTGGAAACAATCACGCCCAAAATAATCGAGAAATTCATTAAGGAGTACAATGAGGAGAGTCTGAGGCTCGACGAGACGCTCTATTCCTTTCAAACTCAGGATCAGGAAGCCGATTGACCCCTTTCCAGTTTCTTGGGTCGAAAAATTCTGTCAATTCTTAAATTCTGCGCATATTTGCGGCCTTAAAACAAATATTGTTAAATGAAGAATCTGTCCCTTATTCTAAATGCCATATTGCTGGTTGCGGTTGGTGTTTTATACTATTTACATTTTTCAGGCGGAAAGTCATCTGGTACAACAGAATCCGCTGTTACTCCGAGCGATCTGAAAATTGCCTACATCAACGCCGATACGGTGCTTAAGTATTACGAGTACCTCAAAACCACAAAGGTGAAGATGGAGGAAAAAACAAAGAAGATGGATGCGGACTATCGTAACCGTGCCATGGGCTTGCAAAATGAAATTGCTGCTTATCAGCGCAACGTTTCGAACATGACTCTCGGCCAGGTAAAGGCGGTCGAGGAGGATCTCGGCAAAAAGCAACAAAATCTTCAAATGTACCAGCAGTCACTTGGTCAACAACTTATGGCGGAAGAATCTAAGATCCAGAAAGAGCTGTACGATCGCATTACTGTTTTCCTGAAGAAATACGGAAGTGAAAAGGGTCTTCAGATCGTATTGAAGTTTGATCCGACCAGTGACTTATTATTCGCAGGCCAACCGTTGGATATCTCACAGGATGTAATCACGGGTTTGAATGCTGCATACAAACTTGAGAGCACCAAGACCAAAGCAGATTCAACGGCAACGAAGTAATCGAAATTGGATCCAGAAAATATAGAAACCGGCCTGTGCCGGTTTTTTTTTATCTTTGATTTAAGCTATGGCAAACCGTTTTATTGGAACACTGCAGATCCAGTCCCAGGAGCAGAAGCAGATTATTTTGATGTTGTGCACTGGATTCTTCATGGGTGTGTTTATCGCCACCTATCAAGTAACTGCTGACTCGCATTTCCTAAACCGACTTGGCGATCCGCTTGATCGAGCTTTCCTCTTCGCTGGCCTCCTGGGAATTGTAACCACGACGCTCTTTTCAACTGCTCAGAGTTATATAAAGTTTACTACCCTTGCCCTGAGCAGCGTTGTTCTTATACTTGGGTTTACACTGGGTGCATATTGGCTCATACACTACGGCGACGCAGCATCACAGGACAATTACATATTTGCACTCTATTGTATGTCCGGTCCGATTACTGCAGTGCTCTTGCTGAGCTTTTGGGGAATCTTCGGCCGTCTGTTCAATTTCCGCCAATCAAAACGAATTATTGGATGGATCGACACCGGGCAATTGATTGCAGCGATCATTGCGACTCTTATCGTAATTCCATTTACCACTCAATTGATCGAAGAGACTTCGAATTACCTTTTGCTATGCGCTATCAGTATTGCCGTCGTTTCAATTCTGATGTTCATCATCTCTATCGTTTTCACGATCTCCAAGAACGATCCAAGGGAGTTTGGCGTCACGGTACGGCGAGAGTCGAGGCTGAATAAGATCTTTCGGGATGAATACATCGTTCTGATGTCGGTGTTTTTATTGATATCGATGGTCATGTTCGTTCTTAGCCAATACTCTTTCCAAACACTGGTAAAGGAACAGTATCCTAACGAACGCGATCTCACCAACTTTAACTCGTTTTTCATCGGGACAGTTTACATATTAAGTCTGTTCATGCAGACCTTCGTAAATCAGAAAATAATCAGCAACTACGGTCTCCGTATTTCGCTTTTCATATTGCCGATCGTAATGATCATTTTTTCTATCGCCTCACTTTTTACCGGTAGTTTTCTTGGATTCGAAAAAAGCATAGCACCAACTGGATTTATTTATTTCTTCCTGTTTGTGTCCCTAAGTCGTTTATTTAACTGGACGCTTCGGGAGTCCCTCGAAACTCCGGTGTTCAAGCTGTTTTTTATTCCTCTGGACAGTAAACTACGTTTTAGTATTCAGTCAAAGGTCGAAGGTGTTGTAAATGAAGTTGCCCGTTTCGTGGGCGGGTTATTGATATTCGGGCTGGCTTTCGTTCCTTTCTTTAGCATAATTCACATATCCATCTTCCTCATTATACTTGCCTGCGTTTACTTTTTCGTCGTCAATAAGCTTTACAATGGATATCGCAATAAGATCAGGCTCAAGCTCGAGAGCTCCGATGCTCAGTTGGAAAAGCTTGAGAAGGGTTATACTCAGATCACCAGCCGACTGGAAAACATGTTGACGATACCCATCGCCAGCAAAGCAGTTTTTTCATACAAGCTCCTGGAAAAGATCAATGCTGCCCAGGTTCCAATGTGGGCGAATAGTCTGATGAAAAACGAGGACGATGCGGCAAAACACTATGCGCAGGACAGGATGAACGAATTGAAAGGCCTGTCAGTGTCAGATCAATACGTGATCCGTATGGACGAGTCGAGGATTGCCGTTTCTGACAAGAATATTCTCACCAAGTTGGATCTTCAAATGATGTTTGAGAACGGTGGCGATATTACCAAGTCACGGATCCAGAAGCTGACCAGGTCCACGCTTGCGAACGACAGGCATTATGCGGCGGAGCTTCTGCTTCACACTTCTAAGGATGAGTGTACATCCTTTCTGATTGAATTGATTAACGATGCCGAACCAAAGGTGCGTCATACCGCGATCAAAACTTCAATAAAAAAGCACAATCCGGAGGTGATAAATGCAGTTATTGAAAATCTGGGTAATCCAGTTTTCAGCAATCAAGCAATGAATGCGTTGGTGCTGATTGGCCAGGATACATTAATGGCCCTGGACAGCTCATTTTATCGCAGCGGACAAAGCACGCAGATGATGCTGCGTGTGATTCAGGTTATTGGTAGAATAGGAGGGCAGCGCGCACGAGAGATACTTTGGGGCAAGATCGATTATCCTAACAAAATTGTGGTCTCTCAGGTGCTTTTGTCATTGGGCGAGTGCGGATTTAAAGCGGGCATCTCTCAAATTACACGGATCAAGTATGCGATCGAATCAGACATTGCAGACATCAGCTGGAATTTGAGTGCCATACAGGAGGTCGGTGACGATGGATTCAGTCAGCAGATCAAATCTACTCTGCGCCTGGAAATTCAGAACGACATCGAACATATTTACATGCTTCTCACGATGTTGTACGATACACGATCAATTCAACTTGTGAAAGAGAATATAGACAGTGGTACAGCTGAGGGCATAACTTATGCGATCGAACTCTTGGATGTATTTCTTTCTGAGCAATTGAAGCAGCGGGTAATCCCGTTACTCGATGACCTCACGGACACTGAGCGAACACACAAGCTCGAGATATTCTACCCACGCGTGAAGCTTGATTCAAAATTAGTGTTGAAATTTCTTATCAATCGTGATTTTGCCCAGTCGAACCGTTGGACAAAGGCCTGCGTTATTTTTCAGATAGGAATTTTGAAAATAACGGATTTCAAGCTTGATCTCGTGGCTCAGCTGTTCAATCCCGATACATTGATCCGCGAAGTTTCTGCCTGGGCGTTGTACCAGCTCGATCCCCGCGAGTATGAGGTGAACACCTCCCGTTTGGGTGAAACCTCAAAAAGAGAGTTGGATACTTTAATAATTCGTTCGCGGAAAATGACGCGTTTTGAAATGGTGCTTTTTTTCCAAAAGATCAATTTCTTCGAAAATGTTTCCGGTATTACGCTCTCGCATTTGGCTGACATCAGCGAAGAAATTCGCATGAGACCAAAAGACACTTTGATGCTGGACGAAAAGCTTAACAACAACTTCTATGTGATGATTTCAGGAGTAGTTGATTTCTTCCATCGTGGAGAACTGGTTTCAGAATTTAGTCAAGGTCAGTTTATCGGTGAGATGCTTGGATCGCCAAACTTTGTTAACACTAATCTCATCATTGCCAAGTCTGATGCAGTGATCCTCAAGTTCAACAAAGACCAGTTTTACGAGTTGCTGTCTGACAATGTGAAGTTGGCGGATAAGGTTCTAGAATTTATTTAGCCAATGACCAGAGGCAAAAAGATCTTCGCGGCGGTTGCTGCCGTTTTCTTGTTGTTGTTGATTTATGCGAGCTACGACATAAGCCGGCGAACTACGTTTCCGGGGTCAAAACCTCAGCTGAAAGAGCGCCTCAAGCGCACTTACACTCCTCAAGACAGCGTCAAAACCGATACTTTTAGGATAAAAACGCCAAATAATTAAGTTTTTCTCACATTTAATGGCGCAAACGGTTGTTTTGACAACGATTTGTTTTATCTTTGACGCAGATTAAAGCCAACTATAGACATGATAATCCCCCTTAGTCGTGAACTTCGGGGGATTTTCAATTCTAGGCCGGAGGAACTTCTTGTCCCGGATATTGGCCATTTATCTGAACTATTTTCCCCTGGCCGATTCGAAGGCACGAATTTCCAATAGTCGCGCATATCTTTGAACCAGATTAAAGCCAACTATAGACAATTGATTATCCCCCGTGGTCAAGGACTTCGGGGGATTTTCATTTTATAGGCATTCTGCTTTTCTTCTCTCGCCGCATTCTCGGCACTCGACTACTGACTGTGTTAATAATTGGTTGCTTTCACTCTGTCACGAAATCAGTTACGTACCCCGTTGTTTAATTGTTAGAACATAAAATCATCTTTGTATGTCATAATTGTTTTCCTATATTTTGATTATGAACAACAATAGAATTACCCCTTCATTTTTTGTTTTAACTCTCCTCATTATTACCATTCAATCCTGCGAAGACAATAAGCTCCCCGAGCCAGGCACGATTGATTGTGATGGTTTCAAGACAGTAAGCTTTGACGTTGACATCGAGCCTATTATTAATTCAAATTGTGCTATCGTGGGTGATGGGGGATGCCACAACGGAGGAAATGGTCCGGATCTCGATTGGCGAGTATTCAGCAACTTCCAGGATCATGCGCCACAAGTTGAGGATCGCGTTCAGCGCCCGGTCGGCGCCGACGGACATATGCCAAAGGTCGGAACGATAACCGATGCGCAAATTAAGCTGCTTGTTTGCTGGGTGAGACAAGGTGCCAAAGACAATTAAGTCATGAAAAGGCGGATCACTTTAACGATAGTACTTTCTCTCATTGCACTCTGTTCATGGGCCCAAAAGTATGTTACCGAGAAAACTTTCGTGTCCTTTTTCTCTGATGCTGCCATAGAAGATATAACTGCAGAAAATAAGACTGCCTCCGGTATTTTTAATTCAGCCACTAATGATATCGCGTTCTCTATACCGATTAAGGATTTTGAATTTGCAAAGTCTTTGATGAAAGAGCACTTCAATGAGAAGTATATGGATACTGAAAAGTATCCCAAGTCAACATTTCGAGGGAAGATATCCGGGTTCGATATTAAAGGAGGCGGCGTGCAAAACGTGAAAGCTACTGGCCAGCTTACGATTCACGGTCAGACTAGAGACATAGACCTCCCGGGTACTATCGAAAAACAGGGCGACAAACTTATCATGAAATCAAAATTCATTGTAAAGCTGGAGGATTATAAAGTAAAGATTCCGCAATTGATGTGGCAGAATATTGCAGAGCAGGTTGAAGTTACCGTTGATTTTACTTTTAGCCCCCAGTAACCCCAGACCCTATCGTATCTGCCTATGATCCTCTTTAAGAAGCCCCTGTTCGTCGTCTTCGTTTTTATTTCAATTCATTCCTATTCACAACAACGTTTCTTTGCCGAAAAAGCTATCGTTTCATTTTTTTCAGATGGAGTGGTAGAAGATATTTCTGCGACCAACGAAAAAGTTACCAGTATATTCGATGTTGTGAATGGAGATGTGGCGTACTTGATGAGTATTAAGGATTTTCAGTTCCCCAACAAGCTAATGCAGGTCCACTTCAACGAGAAGTATATGGAGTCTGAAAAATATCCCAAGTCATCATTCCAGGGAAAGATCACCGGATTTAATCTTACTGCAACAGGAAAGCAGGAAGTAACGGCCACAGGCAAGCTCACTATTCATGGAGTTACAAAAAGCATCGAAGTTCCCGGTACGGTCGAGGTAAACGGCAACAGACTTACCGTAAAGTCAAAGTTTGCCGTCAAGCTGATCGACTATAATATTAAAGTGCCCCAAATTGTTTGGCAGAACATTGCACAACAAGTGGAGGTCACGATCGATTTTGTTTATAGACCCTTATAATCTTAAACGTATGAAAAGAATTATTTTACTCCTATTGATTACTCCTGCAGCTGTTTTTGCTCAGGACGATTTGTTGGGTGAACTGGAGAAAGGTACGAAGCAGGAGGTTGATTACTCGTTCGCCACATTTAAAGGTACGAGGCTCGGAAACGGACATACGGTTGAAACCAAGAATGCGGGATCGTTAGAGTTCATATTTCAACACCGTTTTGGTCCCGTTAGCGGCGGAGCGTACGAACTGTTCGGCCTGGATCAAGCGGACGTCAGATTAGGTCTGGACTATGGAATTACAGACAATCTTTCGGTAAGTATCAGCAGGAATTCTGTTGATAAAACGATGGACGGATATTTCAAGTACAAGGCTCTTCGACAGAGCTCTGGAGCTAAAACTTTCCCGGTCACTATAACTGCTTTAGCTGGTATGGCTTATAAACTTTCGCCGGAGGATTTTGAGGATGGTAGCGGACTAGAGAATGTAGACAGGCTTTCCTATACTGGCCAGTTATTGATCGCGCGAAAATTCTCCACGAATTTCTCTTTCCAACTGATGCCAACATTAATTCATAAAAACCTGGTGGAGTACAATGAGGAGAACAATCAGTTTGCATTGGGTTTTGGTGGAAGGATCAAACTCTCTAAGAGTGTTGCCATCACCGGTGAATATTATCACAACTTTAATTTGCCCGACAACGACGCCACTGACGATCCTTTTTATAAGCGCTATAACTCGCTCACCTTCGGCATTGACATCGAAACTGGAGGACACGTCTTTCAATTATTAATGACAAATGCGATTGGCCTTACCGAGAGGGCGTTCATAACCGAAACCAGGGACGATTTTTTTGCCGGAGATATCCACTTAGGTTTTAACGTAACCCGCACATTTCAGCTTAAGAAAAACAAGTAACAAGCCGTCGGCTGGCATTGAAAAATTAGTGTTGTTTTCTACATTTAGACTTTTAATAGTCTAACTGAAGCATTGTTACTCTTTTCCATCATTACATATCTCGTACTCACTGTAGTGATCGGATTTTGGGCTTCGCGAAGAGTAAAGACCTCTGACGATTTTATGTTGGCCGGTCGAAGCCTTCCTCTGGCATTAAGCTCCGCAGCATTGTTTGCAACCTGGTTTGGTTCAGAGACCGTCTTTGGAGCTTCTTCTGAATTCCTTAAGGGAGGATTGTATGGCGTGATCGAAGATCCGTTTGGCGCAGCGTTATGTCTACTGCTCTTTGGACTATTCTTTGCCCGGAAGTTGTACAACATGAATCTTCTTACTCTTGGAGATTTTTTCAAGGTTAAGTATGGAAAGAAGATAGAATTGGTTGCGTCCATATTCCTGGCGTTGCCTTACGTGGGCTATATAGCCGCACAGTTGGTGGCGATGGGGTTAATCCTCAACGTGGTCACCGGAATGGTTGTTTGGCAGGGAGTAGTGATCAGCGCCTTCGTGGTTACACTTTACACATATGTCGGTGGAATGTGGGCAATATCTATTACCGATTTTGTACAAAGTATCATCATCGTCGTAGGACTACTTGTTCTGGCAATTGTACTGGCTGAAAAGGCAGGAGGTGTAGGTGTCGTGATTGAAGGAATGCCCGAAGAAAATTTCCGCTTTCTTCCACGAGCAAATTTGAAGGAGGTGGTGAGCTATATCGCTGCATGGTGCGTGCTTGGACTCGGATCGATACCGTCCCAGGATGTTTTTCAACGAGCCATGTCGTCGGGGTCGGCACGCACTGCTGTTTGGTCTTCCTACCTGGCCGCGGTGCTATACCTCACTGTCGCAATGCTGCCTCTTTTTATCAGCCTATGCATAAAGCATTTGTATCCTCAGGAATTGTTTGGGGATACACAGCTAGCTCTTCCTCAAATGGTCCTGCGTCATACTTATCTACCAATACAAATATTGTTCTTTGGATCTCTGCTGTCGGCTATCATGAGCACGACCAGTTCGGCGATCCTTGCACCGGCCGCGATCTTCTCTGAGAACCTGGTGAAGCCGCTCATTGGTCATAAGTTTTCAGACAAACAATTTCTTGTCCTCACGAAGGTCTCCGTTTTGATATTTAGCGTTCTCGCCACGTTAATGGCTTGTATGCGTTCAAATATTTATGAGTTAGTGCGGGAGTCATCTGTACTTAGTCTTGTTTCACTATTTGTACCCTTGGTGCTGGGACTATACTGGAAGAAGTCGAGCCCAGCCGGAGCATTTTTATCCATGGTGCTAGGTATGATTACTTGGATTATCTTTGAGGTTCTTGGAACTGAATGGCCGGGATTGGTTCCGGCAACGATCGCCAGTGCGATTGGAATGATAATAGGTAGTTTAACTTGGCCGAAGAAGGCCTGATAAAATAATGAAGATAGAACTCAAACGTTTGAATGACGCTTTTCATCTCGAAGCAACGAACGAGCAGGGAAGGTCTGTCCATCTTGATGCGTCACCGGATATCGGCGGAACTAACCAGGGAATGCGGCCAATGCAAATGCTTCTTGCAGCGATGGGAGGTTGTAGCTCGATTGATATAATTAACATACTTAAAAAGCAAAAGCAGCCACTCCGCGATTTTAAGGTTTCAATAACCGGTGAGCGGGAAAAAGATGTAATCCCTTCGCTTTTCACGGAAGTTCACGCTCACTTTCAGCTTTATGGAGACCTCGACGCTGAAAAAGTGCAGAAGGCGATCGTGCTTGGAGTAGAAAAATATTGCTCCGTAGCCAAAACGCTGGAATACAAGGCCAAGATTACCCATAGCTTTGAGATCATCAAATGAAGGACTGAAAATTAATCTGTTAGAAATTTCTTATTAACTATTCATGGAAGAGGAAAGGAGTTTTGAAACGAATGCCATCCGGGCGCAACACGAACGCTCAGCGTTCCGGGAGCATTCTGTACCGTTGTACATGACGTCGAGTTTTGTATTTGACGATGCTGAACAGGCGCGAGCGATGTTCGCGGATGAAATTGCCGGAAACATTTATAGCCGGTATTCCAATCCTAACACTGACGAGTTCATCGCCAAGCTTTGCATTCTCGAGGGGACTGAAGATGGAGTTGCAACAGCCTCAGGCATGGCGGCGATGTATAGCAGCATGGCAGCATTGCTGAAGTCGGGTGATCACATCCTGGCGAGCCGATCAGTTTTTGGTTCTACTCATCAGATATTAAATACTATTTTCCCTCGTTTTGGAATTACATATACCTATGCTGATATAACGGCACCAGAAACCTGGGAAAGCAAGATCCAACCCAATACTAGGTTGATCTTCGTGGAGACCCCATCGAATCCTGCACTTGATATTATTGATCTTGCGTGGCTTGGCAAGCTCGCAGCAAAGCATAATCTGGTTCTTAATGTCGACAACTGTTTTGCAACTCCTTATTTGCAGAATCCAGCCAAATGGGGTGCGCATATTGTTACACATTCAGCCACCAAATTCATAGATGGACAAGGTCGTGTGATTGCGGGCGCTATCCTGGGCACGAAGGAGTTGATAAAAGAGATCAGATTTTTTACCCGGCATACCGGTCCTGCGATGGCGCCATTTAATGCGTGGTTGCTTTCGAAGAGCCTGGAGACACTCGCCATACGCATGGAGCGTCATTGCGAGAATGCGCTGGCATTAGCAAAGTATCTCGAAGGTAACGACAAGGTGCTTAAAGTAAAATATCCTTTTCTTCCTTCACACCCACAGTACGAACTCGCTAAACGGCAAATGAAGCTTGGTGGCGGAATAGTTACTTTTGAAATCAAAGGAGGCCTTGACCAGGGCATAAAGTTCCTTAATGCTTTAAGGATGATTTCCCATACGCCTAACCTTGGTGATACGCGCACGATCGCGATTCATCCGGCTTCAACCACACATTCAAAACTGACCGAGCAGGAACGCCTTGACGTTGGGATCACGCCCGGATTGATCAGAATTGCCGTGGGCCTTGAAGATATCAAGGATATCATCCGTGATGTTGAGCAGGCGATCAACGCAAGTAATTGATTCGTCGCCTCCACTTACAGGAAAATCACTCGTCTTAGTAGGTTGGCATTGATGGATCAATCTCCTTTGCCCAGGCGAGGATGCCGCCCTTGAGATTGTACAGGTTTTGAAATCCGTATTTCTTTTCCAGCCACTGTACCATGTTGCCACTGCGCGAACCGCTACGGCATTGAAGGATGACTTTCTTATTCTTGTCAATCTTATCAATGTTGTCCGGAAGGTCGCCTTGCGGGATCAGTTCTCCATTTAGATTGCAAAAATCGTATTCGTGAGGTTCTCTGACATCAATGAGCTGGAATTCAGCCCCCGAATCCATTAGTTCCTTAAGTTCCTGAACCGTTACTTCTTTCATCTGACAAATTTTGGTTCAAATATTTCGTTTTCCGCCGACTTTACAAAAAATTTCAAAAATCAACCCTGATTAAACAGCCATCTATTCTTGAACAGCGCGCAACAAGGCTTGGTACTGGCCGTTACAAATTTCAAATATATCGATGACTACGGAGGCGCTCGATTAATGGCAAACAACTATTTTACGGCAATCATTCAAAAATTAAGCAAGTATGGAACGCAAAAATTTTTCTTCGGGAGCAAAATGGGAAGATATAGTGGGCTATTCCCGGGCAGTATTGGTTGGAAACCAGCTGGAGATATCCGGAACTGTTGCTACAGACGAGTCCGGAATGGTTGGTAAGGGAGATTTCTATTTGCAGACAAAGTTTATCCTGCAGAAGATCGAACGAGTTCTTCAGCAGGCTGGATTTGAAATGAAAGATGTTGTTCGCACCAGGATGTTTGTCACCGATATTTCACATTGGCAAGAGGTAGGGAAGGCCCATGGTGAATTTTTTAAAGATATCAAGCCAGCTACGGCTATGATACAGATCAGCGCTCTTATTGACCCGGAATACCTGGTAGAGATTGAGGTAACAGCTTTGCGCAGCGATAATGATTCGACAATAGACCCCGACGCGTCGGGGCGAATGAAGATGTGGTCGGTGAAATCATAAAAAAAGCCTCGAACAAAAAAGGAGGGGATGTATGAACATCACCTCCTTTTTTTATCCCGTAATTGAAATATTACTTAAGCATGGCCTTGATTTTTTCCGACATCGGGTAAATCGTATGCTGTTTTTTTACCGCAGTTGTTAACAGGCTACTTGAACTCATCCTGCTCCCCGCGGGAGGTATCGTTATTGGAGTAGTCGGTGATGTAAATGCGCCCCCTGTTTTTTGGAACGTCTGAACCACGATAGTAGTGTTAACATCCGTCCACTTGTTCTTGTTGACAATAGTATAAATTCCATCGAAGGATTCTCTCTGTGCCTCTGCTTCGGCTGCACCGTTAGCAAAATCGACAAACGTAGCTGTAAATTCGAGCGGGTCGAGCGTCCCATCATAATAAACGTAGCTTAATCCAAAAGCTGCATATGTAACGGCAGTCGGAATAAATAGAACTTCGGGTCCCTCAAAGCTTCCCTGCGCCGCACCACTAAGAACGCCTGCCCATGTCGTAGTGTTATCGCCGACTCTTAGAATGATGTCCATATCGGCCTGCCCGCTGGCACTTGGAGCCGGCCACTCGAGCAGGATTATTCGGCCATCTTCTTGCTGAAGTGTAATATTTACCTCGTCATCGCGCGTGAGTTCTATGTTTTCGCTGCTGACATCGTCAATAGAGATTTCGATCGACTCATCTTCCTCGAATTCTCCATCAGATAACAGATTAAGTTCAATAATACCGGTCGTCTGTCCTTCCTCTATCTCAATTTCTCCGAAGTCGCTGATTACCTCATAATCTGCTGGCGCCGTGTTACCGGCGGTGACGTCATCTAAAGCTGTCCCTGACAGGCTGTATTCAACGGTGATGTCTTCTGACGCGGCTTTGTCCAACACGACTTGTATTTGGAGGTTCTCATCAGATTCTTTTGCCGTAAGCGTGGCTGTAGCAAAAGATAATTTTGGCTTCGCCGGGGGCTCATCATCATCACAGGATGTGAACACGAACACAAAAGAGCCGAGGGTGAGAGCTGATAAAAAGAGAATACTGTATTTTCTCATGACCGTTTGTTTAAACATTATAAATTTAACTATTTCTGATGACTAGAGTATAAGACAAGACAAACATTCGGTGCATGATCTGGCGCCGATTCAGTTCTAAACGTATCAAATTTTCAGCCATTTCTTGTAAGTAAGCGAATTTCCCATTCTGACAACGACTACGTATATCCCAGGCCTTAAATTGGAAGTTTCGACGGGTATTTTGATGGTTTTTTCCATTTTGACGGCGGAAACCGGAATAATCGCGCCCGTCCCTAACGAAGAATTCATACCAATAGAAACCTCGCCTTCGTAATCATTGTCGATCACAACATTTAGCGCAGACGTTCCGGGATTCGGCAGCAAAGAAACGCCCGATGACGATACGACTTCCTCAAGGCCAACCACGTCGCTTCGAATGTAAATGGTTGTGGAAGCCGTAGTTGTACATAGATCCAGGCCAGAGCCCTCGGTGATATAAGTCGTTTGTTTGGTAGGATACACCACCAATTGGGGCCCGGCAAAATCGACGATTGATCCATCGTCTGCACTCCACACAAAAATACTTGCCCCCTGGCCGTTGAGTCTTACTTCTTCGCCTGGATAGATTAGCGTTTTGGTGGCTGAAACCTGGACCGACGGTTTTGCGCCGACCATCGGTTCGATGTCCATTGCAATGTTTGCTCCGTATGCGATCGTAAACAACTGCCATTGACCCGACTCACTCTTAACCCATGATGTCGCATTGTTGGCTTCACCATGAGCCGATGAGGTAATCGCGATCGAATCGCCTGCATTAAGCCGCGTTGTATCGAGTTCAATCCCCACGTGGAACGGTCTACTAAATATAGGTGTAAGACGATCAAACGTTATAGTGGTAGCCTCATTGTTGTCGATGTCTTCCTTGATCTGTTTGTAAAAAACCTCCTTACGTTCAATCACAGGATTTGGTCCTCCCTGAGCGCCGCGTGCTGACCATACAACTACGGATAATTTAGTGTCCTCATTCACCATCTTGATTTTGCCGAAGCGGATTTTGACGCCGCTGATATAGGTGTATCCGCAGCTGTTTTCAAAGAATTCGGAAAATCCCTCGCTTTTTGCGCTATTGTTTCCGGTTAGATAGCCAGTATACGGTCCAAACTGTGAAAGCTTCACGACAGATGGTGTATAGCCGTCTTCGAAATTAGTAAGCTCAATGCAGAGTCCTTCTTCAGATACGGTGATATAACCTTCTATGGTAAATGGGGCTGACGGGCCCAATGAGTTCTTTGCGATAAGGGTCACCTTGAATGTGCCTGGGAAATTGTACGTTACTTTTGGATTCCTGTCGTTTGAAATATTAGGATCGCCGCCTTCAAAATCCCATACCCACTCCGTGGGGAAATTTGACGAGAGATCAGTGAATTCTACTTCACTTCCTAATAAAACACAATTCTGTTTGTCAGCCGTAAAATTCGCAGTGGGGACATCTGCAACTGGAGGGCTACACAGATTTGCTTGCATCAGGCTCTTTCTCCTGGGACTAATTTCAAGAGCCGCGATCATCCTGTCCTTTTGACCCATTGTAAATATATTCATGCAGGCGTCGTTAGAATAGTCCATATAATTCTGGACCATTGCTGGGGTGACATCATTACAGCTCAATGTATTCGGACATCCGGAACTGGAATTACGCTGAGTTGGAGTATCAGAAACGAAGTCATCGCCGCACACGCCATCGCCCCATATATGACGCAATCCAAACCAGTGACCCGTCTCGTGCGAGAGAGTTCTTCCTTTGTTGTAGGGAGCCTGCATCACGGGAAAATTCCCTTTATCTGCCGAACCAAAATTGTTATATTTTACAACCACGCCGTCAGTCGATGCCGGGCTGTTAGCAGGGATGCCCTGAAGACCCGTTTGATCCGGGAACTGAGCATACCCTAACAAACCCCCTTCACCTGCATTGAATTTTACAGTCCAGATGTTATAGAAAAGGTTTGGATTCCATATTGTGGATGGCTTCAGTTGATTTTCTATTTGATCACGTGACCAGTCAGCACGATTTCCGTTGAACCGATCAATCCCAGGCTCTGTCATCGTGTTTCCGTTTTCATCAACGGGGGAGAGGCAAAACTCTATCTCCACATCGGCACCGCTAGGGCTTGTGTTAAAACCGGGTGTCCCGGGCTTACGGCGAAAATCTTCATTCAGTACTTCGATCTGCGCCTGTACTTGCGCCTGGCTCAAATTCGGTCCCGTTCCAACAGGCTCTCCGTTATGAACGATATGTACAATTATTGGAAGTGTAACAACTCCTGCCTTTGTTCTCGCAGCAGCGCCCCGCAGCCGCATTTCGCGAAGCTTGTTCTGAACGGCATCTTCGAACTCCTCCCGTGTGCCAAGTTGTGGGTAGCGAATACGGTTAATGCTATCTTGCTCCATCGTCGCGCAGATTTTTGGAGGATCCTGAAGTGTCTGCCCATTCAACGACAAACTTCCTACTGTCATCAAGAGAGAAATGCAGCAGCCCAGGAATTTCATACGATCAAATTTACTCTTCATCTATCGCTTCAAAATGGATTCGGTAACTGCCTGTATTGGTCTCGTCAAAAAATATTTCCACTTCCATGTCGTCATCTTCCGCCTCGCGAACTTTGAATGGAATGCTACTGTCTGAAAATATTGGAAGAATCATTGTCAGCGTGGCCGTCGCATTGCTAAATGACCAGGTGTCTGTCGTTATATCGGCTTCGTCTTCAAAGCATTTACGCGATCCGGAAATAGCCTCAAGAGATCGTTCCGGATTCGCATAAAAAACATAACGGTCGTCGGTTAGACAACTTGGCAAGAATTTGTCAATAATGTTGCCATTGAGAGTTTCTTCAATCAGGGTGACCTTCCAGGTCTTATTATTCTCGCCGGTAAATATTTTGCTATAGGTATATGGAGTAGGCGTGAATTCTTCCGAACAACCTACTGCGGCAACCAGACAAATACTAAACAAAAGATATCGTTGATGCCGCATAATCTATATTGGTTTGTATACAATACTTACTTCAGGCTGGTCGTCAAAATCGACGAGCATAATTTTCAGGATAATTTCACGGGTTACCGGGTCGACCACGCCCGTACCTTTCATGGTCGCTAACTCGTCATCAATGAATTCTTCCTCCTGTTCCGGAATTGTCAATGTGTTATCGCCATTGTCGATGAAGGTGAGATCCATTTCCTGGTCAGTTTGGAACACACCGAGATTCCAGTTTGACAACAGGTATGTCTCGCAATCCTGGCTGTTGATGGAAATATCGCTATAAGTGGTGCCTCCTTCAGCGCGCTTCCCGGAATACGATCCTCCTAAAATACAATCGTCAAAAATTGTAAAGGTAAATTCCTTACCTATCGCGCTGCTGCCTTGTCCAATCTCTAGATTGTCCTGGTTTGCGCTAATAAGAGTAAAAACAATATCCTGAGATCTAAGGATGTTGTTGGCATTGTTTATTAGCTGGATCCTTATGTTACCAAAGTACTCTCCTGCAGCTATCCTCACTTTCTTTCTTTCGTCGAGAATGACATAATCCACATCTTCTCTTGCGTTTCCTCCGATCAAGTAGCCTATTGTAAGTTCTTCTTCGGGCGCGGGACCAGCAATGTGGACCTGGATATCGATGGGTTGACTAAAACTTTCTTTATCATACGCGGTTGGTTCTGTGAAACGAACATGGTACGGCCCCCTGAAAATTATAGGCTCAGTTTCACAGCTTGTCAAGATTATTAACAAGATCAGTGCGCCCGTGCTATATATTTTTAACCACATGTTCTTCATCAGTAACCGGGATTTTGATTTCCAACCAAAGCGGGGTTGTTCTGAATCTCACGTTGAGGGATTGGCCAACGTTCATAATCGCTGCGCCAGTTTACGGAAAATGCGCTCATTACTTCCGACGCTCTTCCGGTCCTCACAAGGTCGTACCATCTATGCCCCTCAAAGGCCAGTTCATATCGTCGCTCTTCTTCGATTAGTCTAAGCATCTGACTCTTACTTACTGATCCTACCGACGGCGCATTTGCACGCGTACGCAGTATATTAATGTCGGTCTGTGCGCTATTCAAGCCAGTAACATTGTCGAGCTGCGTTCGCGCTTCGGCGCGGATCAAATACATTTCTGCCAGGCGGAATACAACCACATTGTTATTGTCTGCGTCTGCAGTTCCGTATTTAGCTACAGACCAACCGTTGTCATTGCCACTCAAATTGGCGAGATCAAAACTCATCGAAGAAGAACGGTCACCGGATTCTGAGGTGGAGCCGAGGGCAACAACAACCTGGTTGGAGGGAATGATCTCCCTTCTTCCGACAAAAAGGTTATTGAGTCCGAAATTTCCACTTGTGCCGGGGTCGTCAGCTAACGTGTAGCCCACTTCCAAAATGGCTTCGTCGGTGAAATCCTCTTCAACGATGGAAGAAAAATTCAGCTCGAGCTCATAAAGGTCAGAGTCGATGACATCAGTCGCGTATTCTTGAGCTTGCGTCCAGTTTCCGAGGTACAGATGAAATCTTGCTAATGCAGCGCTTACAGCAAATTTACCTACAAAGCCGGCATTGACGGGCTCGTTTGGAACAATACCAAGCGCCTCGTTATAGTCATCTTCTATAAGCGCTAGTATTTCTGATTCGGTAGCCCTGGGGATATTTCGGTTTGTTTCAATATCGGTTGTTGTTACTTGTGGTACTCCTCCAAAGGAATACAACGCGATAAAGTATGCATAGCCTCGGAGGAAATGTGCGGTGCCCATTACCTGGTTACGCTGAGCGGTTGGTACTCCGCCAACTTCCGGCAAGCGCTCAAGAATAAAGTTGGCTATGTACACCGTGTTGTATATGGCGCCCCACAGTGCCGCAACGGATGCATTGGCCGAGCTGATTTGTTTCGTACCCAGTTCGCGATATTGGCTAAATGTTCCATTGTGGATTAACATGTCTGCTGTGAAGTCCCCCGCAATCACTGTTGCTGGTGCGATGTTCCTGAAAGCGCTATACAATCCTATCTCCACGTTACCTACGTCGTTGGGTTCGTTCAGCACAATGTCGTTAGTAAGCAGGTCGATGGGTTCAGGCTCAAGAACATTCTCGCAGGAAACATTAAACAAGAGTAGCGCTCCCAGAATAACCGATAATATCGTCTTTTGTTTCTTCATCGTAATGTCGCGGTTATTCCAACTGCAATGGTTCTTACTTGTGGTAAGGTGAAAAAGTCGATGCCTTGCGCCGACACTGAGCCGTCGAGTGTACTCACTTCTGGGTCCGACCCTGTGTACTTAGTATAGGTCCAAAGGTTTGTTGCTGTGCAATAGAGTCTAAGCTGCTGCAGTAATAATTTGTTTGTTATGCGGGATGGAAGGTTGTACCCCAGGCTTACATTCTTCAAACGCAAGTACGATCCATCCTCCAACAGCCGGTTACTATGAAGGTTGTTAGTTGTCGACCCGAGGTCATAGCGAGGGATGTCCGTAATATCACCCGGCTCTCTCCACCTTCTCAAGGCGTCGACGGACTGATTATTTTCGATGTCAGCACCCATATTCACAAGTGTGGCTTTCGAAAAATTAAGGACCTTATTCCCCAAAGAGAATTGAAAAAAGAATGAAAGGTCAAATCCCTTATAGTTAAGCGTGTTGGTAATACCACCAATAAGGTCGGGTTGCGCGTTTCCTATGATCATTGCGTCGGAGTTATTGATCGTGCCATCGCCGTTAAGATCTTGATAAATGGCGTCGCCTGTCGCAGGGTCTACACCGAGATAATTTAGTCCCCAGAACGAACCCATCGGGTGACCTTCCTTAATTATGTTAGTACCATCGACTCCCTCGCCCGTGTACCCGCGATAAAGAGGAATTGAATCGGCGAGAAAAAGGACCTTATTAAGGTTCTTTGAAACATTAAGAGTGGTTGTCCATCTAAAAGCCCCTTCGACATTTACAGAGGTGAGGCTGAATTCTATACCCTTGTTTTCCATGTCACCGATGTTGTCGATGATACCACCGAATCCTGTCGTTGAAGGATACGGTCGGGTGAGGAGAAGATCGGAGGTTTTGGTGTGATAAACGTCAATGCTTGATTGCAACCGCCCACTCCACAACGAAATATCTCCACCGAAATTGATCTCGCGAGTTGATTCCCACTTCACATCCGGATTATCGACATTATTTGGTGTTACACCAGAGCTACCGTTGTAAGTGGCGGCTCCCCAAGTCGCAAGATATTGAAACGCGCCAATTCGCTCGTTTCCGGTGTAACCGAAGCTCCCTCTTAACTTTAAATCAGTAATAAATGACGACTTAAAGAATTTTTCCTGTGATATACGCCATCCCGCGGATACGGCTGGGAAATATCCAAACTTGTTATTGGGGCCGAAGTTTGAAGATCCGTCTGCGCGGAAACTTAACTTTGCGAGTATTCGATCTTCGAAATCATAGTTTGCCTCGCCGAACGCTGAGACAATTGCTGTTGGAGGGTTCCTAAAGGACGAACCATTGTCCACGATTCCGGCAGATTGGATGTAAGTGAAATCATCACTGGCAAACAACCTACCCTGGGCATTTCCGCCATTGGCATAGGTGCGATACATCTCTCCACCCACAAGAGCCGAGAAATTGTGTTTGGTATTAAAGGTTTTCGCCCATGAAAGTGTAAGAAAAGTATTGATGTTGGTTCCTGTAAAAGCGCTGTACACGCCATACCCCTGACCGCCTACACTAGGAAGATATCCTCCAATGGCTGTTTGTGAAGATTCATAATTGTCCTCTGTCACATTGTTGTAGTCAATGCTAACCTGTGCTTTTAGACGTAATTCAGGCCTGAAGCTATATACCGCATTAAGGCCCCCCAGCAACTTAGCTGTAGTGACATCGAATCTGGGTAACATAGCCTGACCAACAGGATTAAAGTTCGGAAAGGCTGCATACAACGGCGAACCGGGACCGACGATCGCACCGTTTTCGTCGAAGGGCACAAAGTAAGGAAGGCTTTTAATGGCACCGGAGTACACACCATCAAGGAAGTTGTCTCCCTTAACGCGTTGATTAAGCACGCGTGAGATAGTCAAGTTGGTGCCGATTGAAAATTTTTCAGATACTTTCTGGTCAAGATTGATGACAGTGCTTATCCGCGTGAACTTATTGTTAAGCTGAACACCCTCCTCGTCACGATAAGATCCACTAAGGTAAAAGGTTGTATTGTCGTCGCCCCCTGTCAGTGACACTTGGTATTGCTGGAGTATGCCAGTACGCAGAACCTCATCTTGCCAGTCTGTGTCTACACCATCAGTGACGCCCGGCATCAAACCAAATCCGTCGGGATTCTGGTCGGAATTTTCCACTGCTTCCCGTTGTAATTCTAAAAGTTGTGTTGAATTCAGAAGGTCGAGTTGCCGTACCGGATCAATAATGCCGCGCTGTACGTCGAAAGTGATCTTCGTTTTCGCATTCTTTCCGCGCTTCGTTCTGATGATGACGACGCCATTGGATGCTCTCGAGCCATAGGTGGCTTTTGTTGATGCATCTTTGAGCACCTCGATCGATTCAATGTCATTTGGATTGATTAGCGCCAACGCATTATCAGTCTGGCCGCCATAATCTCGCCCTGACAAAGCACCGGTCTCTACTGGGATGCCATCGACAATGAATAGCGGTCGATTTCCAGCCGTGATAGAAGTTACTCCTCTTATCCGTACAGAAATACCACCTCCAGGTGTTCCTGACGATTGCGTAACCTGTACTCCGGCGGCCTGTCCTTGCAGTGCCTGGTCAATTCCGTTTAGAGATATATCTTTAAATGCACTTGCCTTTACTGAAGAGACAGCTCCGGTAATGTCTCTTCTTTCCACAGAAGAATATCCCATGACGATGACTTCGTTTAATTCCTGGGCTTCTTCCTCCAGTACTATATTTAGATCGGTCTGATTGCCTATGATTAGTTCCTGAGACTTGTAGCCGACAAAGGAAAAAATGAGGACCGCGTCTGGGTCGACTTCCAGGGAAAAACGGCCTTCTATGTCTGTAATTACTCCTTGCGAAGTACCTTTCACCACCACGTTCACGCCAGGGAGGCCATCGGGCGCTGGGGTAGACGTCACCCTACCCGTGACTACCTGAGGCTGGGCAAGGGCTAACGTGGTAAATATGGTGAGGACTGCAGCTAGTAGAGATCTTATCATAGATAGCGGTTAGACTATTCTTCTAAAATTAAATATTAAACAATAAACAACAAGTGACAGTTTCTGGAAAGGGGATAGAATGGAGCCTTTTGGGGAGCAAACTGTCAAAATCATATATATCCTACGCTTTTAGCTGTAAATTTTTAGACACCCCTTTCTTAAAAACGGATGGAGTAACACCAATATTTTTTTTAAATGAAACATTAAATGAGGAGAGGGAATTAAATCCACATTCGTAGGCTATGCCTGCGATCGATAAATATTCCTTGCGGGGATCACAGAGGATTCTCTTAGACTCTTCGATCCGGTACGAGTTGATAAAATTGGTAAAGTTTTGATTAAAAGCGGCGCTAAAAGTGTGTGACAACTGATGTTGTGGTATTGCTGTTAGTGTTGACAGTTTCTGCAATGTGAAATTTGCGTCCAGATACGGCCGATGAGTTTCCATCATTGACAGAATCCGTTCTTTGAAATCTTCAAGCAATTCATCCGAGATCCGAAGGTTTTGATACTTGCCCTTAGGTTCCGTATTGATCTCTGCCTTATTCTTTAATACGGCAAATGTTATGAAGTACATCGCTACTGAGTAAAACACCGGGGCTACAGTGTAAGGTGTAATGGACAGGACGTAGTTTGTGAAATACGCTAATTGAAAGAATGACACCGTTCCGAGCAAGACAATTATCCATGAGAAGGGACCACTTAATTTAAGCAGACGATGCTTATATCCGTAGTAAAATTCCAGACCATAAAGCCCGATGTAAAGAATTGTATAATAAAGAAGAACTCCGTACCCTCCCTTATACCAAAAATTGTCAAGAGTAAGAAGGAAAGAAAATAAGACTATCGCAGCGGAAGGAACGAAATGAAAAATAGAAGATGCTGTCCAGCTTTTGTCTTTCCTTAGCGATCGGACGTAGAGAAGGAGAGCGGGACCAATCGCTGCATGGGCCGCGAAGCCCAGGTTAAAAACAATTTCGCCTATGTCCGCTCCGAAGATGAAAAGCGTCGATTTCGCGGCACGGACCGCAATCAGAATCAAGCCTAGCCCTAAAAAAAGGTTGCTTTTAT
>DATHIE010000652.1:0-8592 GCA_035316905.1 Chryseolinea sp.
ACGGCGAATGGAGCAAACCTGTGCCTCTTAACATCGTCAATGATTACAACTACAATCAGAAGGCAAACTATTTTCTTACCGATAACCGCCAGACCCTGTTGATGTCAGTAGAGCGCGAGGATTCTTACGGTGATCGTGATCTTTATGTCACCTTCATAAATCGTGATAGCACGTGGTCAGAGCCTTTGAACCTCGGCGATGTTGTGAACACCGCAGGCGAAGAGTCTGCGCCGTTCCTGGCATCAGATGACAAGACGCTTTATTTCTCATCCAATGGATTCAGCGGCTACGGTGGTAGCGATGTGTATGTGAGCAAGAGGCTGGACGACACCTGGAAAAACTGGTCTGAACCGGAAAACCTTGGACCGGAAATCAATTCTCCCCTCGAGGATCTTTTCTTCAATATTCCGGCAAGTAGTGAGTTTGCGTATTACTCACGCGGAGTAAGTGAAAACAATATGGACATCTTTCGGATCAAGCTGCCAATTATAAAGAATCCTGAACCCTTTGTCACTGTGCGTGGAAAGATCATCGACCAGGCTACAGGCAAACCATTGGGAGCGAAGATCATATACGAACGGTTGCCCGACGGGAAAGGACTCGGTATTTCTCAATCCAACCCTGAGACAGGTGCCTATGAATTCAGATTGCCTGCCGGTGAACTATATGGATTACGGGTGGACTCCGATGATAAATTATCTGAGAATCAGAACCTCGACTTGCGTGATATAAAGGAGGATCAGGTCATTGAAAGAGATTTTACCCTCGACCCAATTCAAGTAGCAACGATCGGAGAGAATGTTTCAATAACCCTCAACAACCTCTTCTTTGATTTTGATAAGGCAGTGTTAAAGCCTGAATCGTTTCCGGAGTTAGACCGGATCGCTGCCATGATGAGAGAAAAGCCTACGATGCAAATTGAGATTTCTGGCCATACTGACAGTGCCGGGCCAGATCAGTACAACCTGAACCTTTCTGAGCGAAGGGCCAAGTCAGTCGTGCAGTATCTTGGCGGAAAGAGCATCGGAAAGGATCGTATGAATGTTGTGTTCCTCGGTGAGACAAAACCCGTAGATACTAACGATACAGCTGAAGGGAGAAAGAGAAATCGCAGGGTTGAATTCAAGATCTTGAAAATATAATCTCAGCCATATGGTCAGGAAATTTTTTAAACTTTTCATTCTGCTTCTCTTCACTGCTACCATTTCTTATTGCCAGAGCACAGATAGTCTGGTTTATGCAGAAGGCCAGATTTTAAATGCGGCAACGAGAGAACCCGTCACAGCAAGGATAACTTACCAAAGTCTTCCCTATGGCAACAAAGTCGGTGTGCTGAATAACAACATCTATTCTTTCCCGATGTTCGACCGGGTTAAGTATTCCATTGTCGTGGAGGCACCTGGCTTTGACGTCGCGAAATATATGCTGGATCCAGCCGAAGCTAACGCCGATAAAAAAGTCATCATGAACATCGAACTCACCAAGGGTGGGACCAGCCAAAAGCTTGCGGTGGGAAATGTCATCCGATTGGACAACCTGATCTTCCAGGTCGGCAAGTCACGGATCAGTGAGGAGTCCTATCAGGAGCTTGACATTGTTCACAACATGATGAGCGAAAATAACCATATGGTAATTCAATTAGAAGGACATACGGATTATCAGGGTAATGCCAAGGAAAATCTTAAGCTTTCACAAGCGCGTGTCGATGCCGTTAAGCAATACCTGGTATCCAAGGGGGTCAATAAGAATCGCATTAAGACAAAAGCGTTTGGTGGGACATCGCCACTTTCACGGGAAGAGACACCTGAAGCGCATCGCATGAACAGGCGGGTCGAGATGCGTATTCTCGAAAACTAATTATCTGCTGGCGGTTACAATCAGGTGCTTATTGCGGAGAGCACGAATGTTTTCAAGGCACCTTTCTTTTTCAGAAGGATCTAGATTCCCTTCCAATACTGTGAGCAGTATAATCTTTGAAAACTCTTCAATGCGAGGCGACTGGTAGAGTTCGATTGCTTTCCCCAAATGATCGATGGCAAGATTGAGGTCCTTTGAGTTGAACGCAACAATTGAAAGATTATAGTAAAGGAGTCCCAATACCTCGTCAAGGCTTACTGACTTGTACAAATCAAAGTTGTAGCGGTAATAGGTTTTAGATGATCCCGCAGTCTGGATTGAATTTTGTCTGTACCGGGCAATCCGGTTCTGGATCTCTTCACCATTTGTTACAAAGCCGTTGGCAGCATCTGTGGTTTCAAAAAGGATGGGTCCTTGGTCGGTTTGTGCCAGCAGGAAGATGTGATAATTGGTTTCAATGATCTTATACGGCACATTAAAATGATCCAGCAGTAGCGCGTAAAGGGCAGTGCCTGTCAAACAATTGTAGTTTCCTTCGTCGAGCATCTCCGGGAATGATGCGTATTCAGAAAAATTCTTTAAGAATTTCTGGTGGGTTTTGTTGAAGATGAATTCAAGGAAATCGGAGTTATGCTTAAAACTTGACTGCTTCTGTTCCAGCTTGTTCACAAACGTTGCGAGATCCGCAGATTCTTTCGTAGGCGTCCCTACGCTACTATAGAGATTGACATAGTAAGTCAGCTTGCCTTCCGGTTCTACGGTAGGCACAGTAAGAGCCCGTCCGAAGACAGCTAAAGGAAAAAACCACAAAACTAGTCCCCAAGCTCGCATGTTACCCCAATGTTAACTTTGTGTTAATAAAGATAATAATTCAGTAACAATCTTCAATGGATACATAACATTGAAGTAATGTAACTGTGATAATTGCGGAATTTGGTAATTTCACAGCATGGTTGCGTTGGAAGAAAAACAGGGCTTAGACCTGATAAATGAAGCCTTCAGCAGGCAGAAAAAAGAGGTTGCAAGCCTCCGGATCGAACCGATCGCGAATCGTAAAGCGCGGCTTGTTAAACTGCGGGATTGGATTCATGCCAATCGTAAGGCTATTCATGCTGCGATGTATTCTGACTTTCAAAAGAACCCAACGGAAGTAGATACACTGGAGCTTTACCATGTCCTCGGGGAGATCAAGCATACACTTACCAATCTGGATGTCTGGTCACGCCCCAGGAAAATCGACGCTCCACTTACGATGTTGGGCACCCGGTCATTTATTCAATATGAACCGCGTGGAGTAGCGCTAGTCATCTCGCCCTGGAATTATCCTTTTAGCCTATGTATAGGCCCACTGGTATCTGCTCTTGCCGCAGGCAACGCAGTAATATTAAAACCCTCAGAATTTACGCCTCACGTTGCGTCTATCATTTCCCGAATGGTGAAAGAGGTATTTGATCCAGCAATAGTTTCATGCTTTGAAGGCGGCCCCGACGTTTCCACCAGCTTGCTCAGACTTCCATTTGACCATATTTTCTTTACGGGCAGTCCGGCGATTGGAAAGGTGGTTATGAGAGCGGCAGCGGAGAATTTGTCCTCAGTAACATTGGAACTAGGCGGCAAGTCACCGGTGATCATCACGAACGACGCCAGCCTCAATGATGCCGCCCAACGTATTGCGTTTACAAAGTTCGTTAACAACGGTCAGACTTGCGTGGCTCCGGATTACATCCTGATCGATGAAAGATTAAAAGAGAGGTTTACAAAAAAACTTATCGAGCAGACAAAGAAGTTGTTTGCTGAGGACGGAGGTTCCATTGAAGCATCGGCTCACTATTGCCGGATTGTAAACGAAAAACATTTTGTTCGATTGAATGATCTTTTATCTGATGCATTGAACAACGGCGCGCACCTCGAATTTGGAGGCAGTGTTAATACCGCAACACGATTCATTCATCCCACAATACTTTCTAATGTTTCTTCGTCATCGAGGGTAATGGACGAGGAGATCTTTGGACCGATACTTCCCATTATTGGTTACAATAACATAACGGAGGCTATCAAAATTGTGAACAGTAAGCCTAAGGCACTTGCGTTATACATTTTCACCAACGATTCGAACCTGCAGGAAAAGATCCTAAGTGAAACGAGCGCAGGCGGTGTCTGTGTCAACGACTGCGGGGTACATTTCTTTCACCATAATTTGCCTTTTGGCGGCGTGAATAACAGTGGCATTGGAAAATCGCACGGATATTATGGATTTCTCGCCTTTTCCAATGAAAAACCCGTCTTAAAGCAGCGTCGTGGACTCACTACCATCCACCCTTTTCTTCCGCCCTATACGAAATTCTCGCAAAGGTTCATGGACTGGTTTCTGAAGCTGTTTTAGGCCAAATTTTCCTCTACATCATCGAATTGTGGCTAAAATCTTTTAACGGTCATCCGCCCGGTTAGCTATCCGTTCTATTCGACGATTTTATAGTTCTCTTTACTAACTTTGCGCATTCGAGTCGTTACTAAAAACAATTTGCAGTATGAAAAAAGCACTGAAATGGACCTTAATAGTTTTAGGAGGTTTATTGGTATTGATCCTCGCCGCTGCGTTCATTGTCCCCATCGTTTTCAAGGACGACATCAAGTCCGCGATCGATAAGGAGCTGGCGAAATCAGTTAATGCCGATGTAGTGTTTGACGTCGATAAATTCAGCCTCTCACTGTTTAGCAATTTCCCGAACATAACAGCGGAGATGAATGATCTGGGTGTGATCAATAGGGAACCATTTGCTGGAGACGTGTTATTCGCTACGGAGAAGTTTGAGGTTGAAGTGAATTTGAAGGATATATTATTCGGTGACCAGCTTCGGCTGAAGGGAATTTCATTGGTCCGTCCAATCATCAATATAAAAGTATTGCAGGATGGCAGGGCCAACTATGATATCGCAATGCCTTCGACTGATACAACTGCAACAACAGAAGAATCAGGTGACTTTTCTTTTGGCATAGATCACTGGGAAATTGTTGATGGCAATGTAGTATACGACGATAAGTCTATTCCATTCTTAATGGAGGTGAAGGGATTGAATCATTCAGGCAGCGGCGACTTTTCCCAGGACGTATTCGACCTTACTACAAAAACAGTAGCCGATACGCTGAACATTGGTTATGCTGGTGACATGTATTTGTCGGACAAGAGAGCCGAGATAAACGCCGTCATTTCTATTGCCGAAGAATACACGAAGTATACGTTCAAAGAGAACACGGCCAAGATCAACGATTTTGCTATGAGCTTCGATGGATGGTTTAAGATGAATGAAAATGATTATGGAATGGACCTGACATTCAAAAGTCCTGATAATTCATTCAAGAGTCTTCTTTCATTGGTGCCGGGAATGTACTCTTCAAGTTTCAACAACATAGAAACTCAAGGAGACCTTGCGTTCAATGGCGCGGCAAAAGGTACATATAGTGAAAAACAGATGCCCGCATTTAATGTCAATTTGCTGGTGAAAGATGCAATGTTCAAATACCCGGATCTTCCGACAGCTATTAACAACATTAACGTCGATCTGTTGATTGACAACAAGGACGGAGTCATTGAGAATACAGTCTTGGACCTAAAGAAATTTCATCTCGATTTCGGAGCGAATCCTGTTGATGCAAAGGCTCTGGTCACGAAGTTGTATCCAACTAACGTCGACGCGAATATCGCCGCAAAGCTTAATCTGGCGGAACTCGGCAAGATGTTCCCACTTGATGGACTGGATATGAAAGGCACCTACGCGCTAAACCTGTCGGCAAAAGGAGTATATGATAGTCTCAAGAAAGTTATACCGGCAATAGACGCGTCTATGTCATTGGCGAATGGATATGTTAAGTCCAAGGAGTTTCCTTTGCCACTTCAGGATCTGCACTTTAATTCAACAATCAAGAATTCATCGGGTAGAATGGCTGAGACGATCATCCGTGTTAGCGATCTGTCTATGGTAATGGACAATGAAAAGTTTAATGCTGACCTATTGTTGCAAAATCTCGATGATTATACGTGGGACTTGAAAGCTAAAGGTGGCATTGATCTTGAAAAAATGACGAAGGTATTTGCAGTGGAGGGAATGACTCTCGCGGGTAAAGTTAAGGCTGACCTTCAAACAAAAGGAAAGTATTCGGACCTGAAGGCTGAAAAATATGATCGGTTGCCCACAAGCGGAACAGCATCGTTGAGCGATTTCAAATACACGGCGAAAGACCTTCCCTACTCAGTGACGCTTTCGCAGGCGGCTATGGTGTTCGATCCAAAAAAGATAGACATTCAGAAACTCGACGGCAAGATCGGAAAGAGCGACTTCAGCGTGACAGGATCAGTAGTGAATTACCTTGGTTACATTTTTAGTGAGAACCAACCAATAAAGGGCAAGGTTGTTTTTAAATCAAATCTGCTCGACTTGAATGAATTCATGACGGAGACGGAGGGGACAACGACGACTACCGATACTGCATCATATAGCGTTATCGTGGTACCTGCAAACATCGATTTCGTTCTTCAGTCGTCTATCCAGAAGGTTAAGATGATGGACTACAACATGACGAATGCTTCAGGCGATATCATCGTTAAAGACGGAATTGCTAATCTCAGTGGATTAAGATTCAATATGCTGGGAGGAACCTTTGTCGTGAATGGAACTTACAATACGCAAAAACCAGATCATCCAATGTATGACCTGGCGATGAAGATTGAAAGCGTATCTATTCGTGAGGCTGCACATACTTCGTCAATAATCCAGTCATATGCGCCGATAGCCGGACTAGTAAATGGAAATTTCTCTACCGATTTTAGGATTAATGGTGAGTTGCATAAAGACATGATGCCTAATCTGGCGACAGTGAATATGGATGGTCTTTTCAAGATCGCGCAGGCTGCATTGAAGGATTCAAAAATAATTTCTGGAATTACTTCATTGACTAACCTTGATGATGTTAATACCGTGACGTTAAAAGACGTATTGATGTCAGCTTCGATTAAAGACGGACGACTAGGTGTAAAGCCTTTTGATGTAAAATTTGGAGAGTATAAAACTTCAGTAGCTGGAAGCACTGGTCTGGATGGTTCGCTCGATTACACGCTGAAAATGAATGTGCCCGCGGGGAAACTTGGAGCACAGTATAATGCGCTTATTGCTAAATATAGCGGTGGAAAAAGCGATCCTAACAGTGAAGTTCCTGTCACGATAGGGCTAGGCGGAAAGTACGATAGCCCTTCACCCAAGCTCTTAATGGACGACCAGAAGGCACAGGTTAAAGAGGCTGCCGCAAATGCAGCAAAAGAGGAAGGAACGAAGATTGTCGAAAAGGCGGTTAAGGGGACCGAAGCAGAGAAGGTCGTTAAAGATATTCTCGGAGGTGGAAAAACTCAGGATAGCACCAAGGTAATTGATACCACTAAAACAGCAACGCCGGATGCCCAGAAACAGGTTGAAGACGAAGCCAAGAAGAAGATTCAAAACCTTTTGAAAAAGAAGAAAGTGGATCGGTAGCGCCTTGAGCAGTGAGCAATTAGTGAGCAATGTTCAATGAACAGTTGGGAATGATGAATGATTGTAGAATCTAAGGATGAAAATAGATTTGTCTGAAGTGTTCTCGAACGGCAATCCATTACTATTTGCGCTGCAACCTGTAAGTTTGTCCTTCCCGACTTAAATGTAACTGATCAGTTGTGTACTTTTCGATTGTGTAGGTTACAACGAAAAAATCTTTAGTAAACACAAGCGTCTTTTTATCTGGAAAGTATTCGTATGTACCTGCTTCTTCGGGCTCATCATAGTATGTGCCATCCGACTTTTTGTTGAGCGGCATGTAGTTTCTATCGACTTTTAGGGTTGCACTTGCGTTGTAGGCCCCAAAAATTGTATGGTCATTGATCTAATCACCGGTGTCTACGCTACCATTCTGCGATTCGATCTCGTAAATTATCCAGGTTCCCGCTGCATTGAAGTAGCTGAATGCTGATTCGTGAGACTCGTCCTCACAGGATGTGAGCATAAAAATGCCGGCGGCGACAAAAAGAAACGATAGTAGGTAACGGGAATTCATAAAAAGGCTTTTTGAACAGGGCTAAATTAGTGAAATCTATTGCACCAGGAAATCGTCGCGATCACTTCTTACTCACCCGCTCATCTTTCTTTAAGCTCGCCAGGTATTCAACGAGATCTATCAATTCCTGCTCGCTCATCGACGACTGTAAACTCGACGGCATCAACGAACTCTCAAGCTTCATCCGCGACTTAATGTTTTCTTTCGCAACGGACTGCTGAGTACTCATGTATTGAAGGTCGATCTTTTCGGCTGTCTCGGATGCTATTTTACCAACTGCTGTAGACCCGTCGTTCATCTCGAGACGATAGCCCTCAAAACCGAAACTTATACCCTGATCCGGAAACAACACGGATGTATACAATGCTTCCCTTGACAACTTGTCGCCGATCTCACTCAGTTCGGGGCCGAAATTTACGCCCTCGCCTTTAACAAGATGACAGTTGAGGCATAAGGTCTTAAATACTTCCTTTCCGTTAATGGCATCACCTTTTTTATCGACCATGGCAGCAATTGGAGGAAGCGCCGCACCTTCTTTAGCAGCGGGCAATTTCAAATATGTGGCAGCCTCCGTTCGCAAAGATGCCCTCCATGCGGTTTGAAACACTCCGCCAGCCGCAGTATGCAGGTCTTGCGGGATCTTGTTTTCTTTTGCAA
>DATHIE010000653.1:0-9693 GCA_035316905.1 Chryseolinea sp.
CGATACTAAGGATTATGATATATGGTATGTCGAAAAAATTAACGGAATGTGGACAACTCCCAAAAGTCTTGGAGCCCCGGTGAATACGAGTGCAAATGAGTTCTATCCCTCCATAGCCAGCAACGGAAACATTTACTTCACGGCTGAATACGACAGCGGCGTAGGCAAAGAAGACATCTATCTCAGTCGTTGGGTCAACGGCGCTTTTTCGACACCCACGCCACTTGATACCGCTGTCAATTCTAAACTCTGGGAGTTTAATGCTTTTGTTACATCTGACGAACGATATATTGTTTTCACTTCATACGGGCGAAAAAATGAAAAAGGCGGCGGAGATTTATACATCAGTACAAAAAACAGCGAAGGAAAATGGACGCCGGCAAAAGTGTTGAATAAGATAAATTCGAACGTACTTGACTATTGCCCTTTTATCACAGCGGATCAAAAATCCTTCTTCTTTACCAGCGGACGACACGACCTGACATCTCATGAAAAGACCAAAACATTTGCAGATCTAATCAAGACATATAACGGCATTAACAATGGATCGGAGAATATCTATTGGATGAGTTTCGAAAGCTTACTTAAGTCCGTTAAATAGAACTCACATTACGCCAACATCTGTGCAATGTCATCTTTCGTGAGCTGCTTCATAAAGCTCTCTTCCGTGGTAATTAGATCTGTTGTGAGTTTCAACTTCCGTTGCTGTAGTGTAAGAATTTTTTCTTCTACGGTGTTCCTTGTGATGAACCTGTAAGTGAATACCTTTTTCTTTTGTCCAATTCTATGTGCTCTGTCCACAGCTTGTGCTTCAACAGCTGGGTTCCACCAAGGATCAAGAATGAACACGTAGTCGGCTTCCGTGAGGTTAAGTCCAAGTCCACCGGCTTTTATCGAAATTAGAAACACTTTCAGATTTGATTCCCGGTTGAAGCGTTCCACTTGCTCCTTACGGTCGGTGCTCGACCCATCCAAATACGAATAATCAATCTTATGCGCTTTGAGATATTGCCTCACCAATTCGAGGTGTTTGACATACTGGCTGAAGACAAGCACCTTGTGACCTTCGGCAATTGCATTCTCCAACATATGTGTAATGTCTTCCATCTTCCCTGAATCGCCTGTATACCCTTGTTCGACCATTCGCGGGTGATTGGCAAGCTGACGCAGTTTCGTAAGTCCTTCGAGGATCATGAACCGGCTGTTGCCCAACCCTTCCTGTTCAATAAGTTTGAATATTTTTTCCCTGTAGTGCGTCTTGACGTCCTCGTAACGCTTTTCCTGTTCTGTCGTCATCGAACTGTACTGAACACTTTCTACTTTTTCAGGTAGCTCAGTTGCTACCTGAGATTTGTGCCTGCGCAAGATAAACGGCTTGATCACGGCATGAAGTTTCCTTGAACGTGACTCGTCGTTCTTCTTTTCAATCGGATTTTGAAACTCGTTCCTGAAATATGTTTGGGTGCCTAATATACCAGGATTGATAAAAGACATCTGGGACCATAAGTCCATCGTCGTGTTTTCAATAGGAGTACCAGTAAGCACAAGTTTGTGCCTGGATTTGAGCTCTCTCACAGCCTTGGCGATATTCGACGTCGGATTCTTGATCACTTGCGACTCATCAAGAATAACGTAATTGAAATAGAACTGAGATAAGAGTTCAACATCAAGTCGGGTGATTCCATACGAGGTGAGAATCAGATCGTATTTTTCAAATCTCTTGACGTCTTTGTTCCTGAGAGTCCCGGTATAATTCAAAATTTTCAGTGACGGTGCAAATTTGCTCGCTTCCATCTCCCAGTTATAAATCAAGGATGTAGGCATAATGAGCAATGTTGTTCCTGCTCCTGCTTCTTTCTCCGCTTGCAGTAGCGTGAGGGCTTGAACTGTCTTTCCCAGACCCATATCGTCCGCAAGACATCCACCGAGCCTGTATTCGTTAAGAAATCTCAACCAATTATATCCGGCCTTTTGGTAAGGTCTGAGTTGTCCAGTGAAACCCGCGGGCATAGGGTAATTTTTTATTCCGCTAAATGAACTAAGCGATCGTAACTTTTCGCTGAGATGAACCTTGGCGAGGTTTCCTTCCTCGAGCTCTTTTACAAGATTAAGATGATGCTTGCGGAGTACTGGCTTTTCGTTTTCACCGTCTGTCTCACTCAACGCGAACAGATCTGAGTATTTCGTAAGCCACGCTTCAGGAATTATGGCAATCTCCCCATTAGGCAATTTGAACTCAACTTTTTTCCGAAGTATGAGTTTCCTAAGTTCTTTAAAAGGAATTTCGAATTCGCCGAATTTTATCCTGGCATGAATATCAAACCAATCGATATTCTCTTTTACCTCAACTTCTATTACAGCTTTGCCGACGAAGTATTTTTTATCTCGACTTTCAGGCTGGCTTACTTCGAAGCCGAGGTTGAGCAGATTGACACGATTTTCGTTAAGCCAGGAAAATGCTTCCGACTTCGGTATCGCTACCCGAAAACCTTTCATTGGCAAACCTAACTTTTGCAGTGTATGAAGGAAGTTCTTTTCTTCATCAGTTTTGCGTGAGACGCGGTGAAATATATATCCTTCTCCCTGCTTTTCGAGTGACACACTTACGGGCCCTATATTATCTCCGCGGAATCTATGCTTTCCGTAACGGAACGACAGGTCGAAAACAATTTTGCCAGCTTCTTCAGCGACGTCATCAGCCTGTGGTTTGTCATCGAACAGTGACGGTGCTGCTGTCGATTGTGCGGTATGAAGCTCAGACAACGTTAGAACAGGATGAGGATCATAAGTGCTTTTATTGATCTCAAACCCGCTGGCTTCCACGTCATCAAATGAAGCAATGAGTGGCGCGACAAATCGGTTATAATAAGTTTCCTCAACGTTCTTTGGAATGACGACATACTTCTTTGTAAAAAAGGGAATTAGCTTTTTGCCGTCCACATGTTTTTCAAATCCGTATAGTTTTCCGTTCAAAACCATCCATGCAGGACTTTTACAAATCAAATACGCGGACGAGTTTGGAAGGTCGATTTTTTTCCCCTGATAAAGTATGGTAGGGTAGTAGTTGGTATTCTCTTCGGTGCGCATGAAGTGAAACTGAATTGATGCTCTCTTATCAAGCACTTCAATTTTTCTCCACGTTGGCTCGCCGTCGTTGCCCATTTCAAAGAGAATCTTTCCCTTCATTTTGTCGAGTATCTTCGCCCGTCGCTTCTCCATGTACTCCTCGATCTGCTCCTGTATGAGGTCGTTCCCTTTTACCTTGTCGTACGTTTTGACAAAGAACTCTTCGGGCTTCATAAACTTCGCAGAGAACTTCTTAACGATAGCTTCCTGCGACATGGAATCCATGGTCTCTATGAGTTCAAAATCCCGGTCGTCAAGACCTTTAGAAAACTCGCGGGCGTTTTTTGATGAGATGTTTTGATGCTGGTAGGTCAGCTTACCTTTTTCGTCAAGATGGACGATGTAGGATTCAAATACGAATCCCAGGTATTCGTGTTGGTACAACGAATATATGATCTGAAATGGTTGTGAGGCAGAGACTTTCATCCCAAAAACTGCGTTTTGATGAAAACGGAACTCGAAAATTAGGCATTATCCGTTAGAAATAATCGGTTTTTTGGGAAAATATGGTACATCAATATTACAGGTTTTGAACGGAGGCAAACCGGGAAGCAACGGTGGCAGGTCGAGATGAGATTAGGATTGTTACAACTGTCATCACTACAAATACGTACACAAAATCCGTCAGGACCATCTTCACGGGATAGCCATCAACGACAGCCGAATCCATGCCCATCGAAACCATGTTGAAATTCTGTTGGAGTACTACAATCAACGCCCCGAACAATAAACCGGAAATTGTGCCAATCCCTGCGATAAGAAGCCCTTCGGTTATAAATACCCGCTGAAGCAGTCGAGAATCCGCTCCCAGTGACGCCAATATGGTGATGTCTCTCTTCTTGTCCAGAGCAAGCATCATAAGACTAAAGTATATGTTGATGGATCCAATGATTAGGAGCAATACAGCTGCTATCGACGCAAACAGCTTCTCCAGCTTTAAAACTCTGTAAAGATCTTCGTGCTGTTCTTCGCCATTAAGCACGTTAAAGTCTTCTCCCAACGCTTCCTGTATGCTTTCCTCAACGTCTGTAGTGTGGTGGCTGCCATCTGTCTTGATCTCTAAAGAAGTACGTTTATCGGAATAGTTAAGAAGCTCCGCGGCAAATGATAGTGGAACAATCACATAGCCTTCATCAAAATTCTGAATAATAGAAAAGACACCACCCGGAAAGATGTTTTTTTGGTTGTACAACTTAGACGGATCGGTGGAGGAGCCTTTCTCATTTTTTACGTAGTACAACTGAAGCGGGTAAAAATCCTGATCCAATGCAATAGACAAAGTGCTTCTTACGCCATATCCCACCAGCGCCCGATTCAGGCCATTCTTTTTCAACAATAATTCACCCTCCACGATACTTTCCTTTGGAAGCCGGTCTTGATCCAAAAAGTTGTCTCCAACACCTTTAATGGTGACCACCTGATTGGCTCCATTGTATCGAGCGATTGCAAAATCCTCAATCACTTCAGTAACAACTTTTACTCCCTGAATACTTTCAACCTTTCGAAGCAACTGGTCATTAACCCGAAATGTTTTTCCCTTCGATGCTTCGATTTTGATTTCAGGATCAAATGAATTGTTTATGGAATGCAAGAGGTCGCCCAATCCATTGAATATCGACAATACGATAATAATTGCAGCCGAAATTATAGCTACTGCAATAACTGAAATTACAGAGATAACATTTATAAAATTCTTCTTCCGTTTAGAAAGGAGGTATCGCCTGGCAATAAAAAGGGAAAGGTTCAAAGTTCTTGCAAAAGAAAAGGTTAACTATGGTTTCAATGGCGGTATATTCAGATTCTTGAGGAGGTCATCCATACGGTTCGCGCTCTCTTCCAATTCATCTTTGTAGAAGATGAGTTCCGGCACAACGCGAACCTGTTTCCCAATCCTATCTCCAAGCTCCTTGCGCAATTCGCTTTTATGCTTGTTGATATTTTCCAGGACCTTTTCTTTTTCTTTGGCTAGCAACATACTCATGTAGACCTTTGCTACGCTTAGGTCAGGATTCATTTTAACATCAGCTATAGTCACAAAAGCATTGTCGAGAACACCTCTTTTATCCCTTTGGAAAATTTCGCTCAATTCCTTTTGAATCAGCTTACCATATTTCTGTTGTCGTGTTGTGCCGCTCATAATGACAAATATCTTTGATCATAGAACAATTAGCAATGAACCATTGGCAATTATAAAAACCTGCCTATTTTGTGCACATTAACAGATTTTTCCTTTGTTACATTACTTCAGAATTAACGATCCGTACCGGCTGTTTGGTTTACTGGCTGTACTTTTAATTATAGTACTTCCTCTTCTGATCGATCCACCCGGACTGACCTATCCTGAACTTAAAAATTTCATCTCAGGCGAAAAAGTTCGCGAAGGCAACTCTTTGTATGTCGAGATCATTGATTCTACTGCGCCCCTGGCCGCCTGGTTCAATGCATTTTGGGATCTTTGCTTCGGACGTTCTGTCCTGGCACGTCATATCCTGGCATTTGTGATTATTTTCCTTCAGGCATCCTATCTGGGAATTGTGTTCTCCTCGAAGAAGGCGTTCGCTGAAAATACTTATATACCGTCGCTGATCTTTGCCATCCTGTTCACTTTTTCATTCGATACCATCTCGCTCACCCCGGAGCTTGTCGGTTCCGGATTCCTGTTACTCGCATTGAACAGCCTCTTTAAGCAACTAGAGTTTCGCGAACAGGGCAATGAGTCTATTTTTAATCTCGGTCTTTATATCGGAATTGCATCGCTATTCGCTTTGTCCTTTGCTATTTTCATTATAGGCTGTTCTCTCATTCTGATCTTTTTTACGCGAAGTAGTCCCAGGCAGTATTTTCTAATGATCTTCGGTTTTTTGCTTCCCCACACCTTGCTCCTTAGCGGATATTACGTGATGGACGGGATAAACGAAATATGGATATATTTTTATCTGCCCAATCTCGCATTTCATTCTGATCGATTTATTTCCAACCAGGCATTGTGGACATTGGCGGCACTCCCCCTGTTGTTTCTTTTCATTTCGCTGATCACAATGAATCGTGATGCGAGGTTGTCTAAATACCAGACACAACTTGTTCAAAGCATGTTTTTCTGGATGATCTTTTCCGTTATTCAGATACTGGTCTCTAAAGATTTCCGTCCACAAAGTTTTATTACACTTATTCCTAGCTTAAGTTTTTTTATTACTCATTTTCTACTGCTGATCCGAAGGAGAAAGTTTGCTGAAATGTATGTGTGGTTGCTTATAATTGGCATTGTAACTATAAGTTATACGGCACGGTATAACATCTGGGATAGGATAGCCTACGACAGTCTGTTGGTAGGGGAGAATAAGACATCTTTCGAAGGAAAGCGCGTGCTGGCTTTAGATGGTGACTACAGTTTTTACACGCATAACGAGCTTGCTTCGCCCTTCCTGAGCTGGACCTTATCAAAAGAGATTTTTGGAGCTCCGGGATACTATGAAAATGTAATTGTTGTTTACAAGGGACTGAACTCGGATCCTCCAGATGTAATAAGGGATAAGGACGATCAACTCAAGCCCTTTCTGGAACAGATCCCAAAACTAAAAGGCATGTATTCGCGGAATGGAATTTATTATGTGAGGAACTCCGTCAGCAACTGATTTTGCCGACTCGTCGCGCGTGACGTCCTCCTTCAAACGATTCCTTCAAGAACGCATCGAGAATTTTCTCTGAGAGGTCAAATGAAATAAAACGCGCAGGTATACAGACGACGTTTGCGTCATTGTGTTTCCTTGCGAGCGATGCCAGTTCCTCGTTCCAACAGATCGCTGCTCGAATGCCCTGATGCTTATTCGCGGTGATTGCCACACCATTGGCGCTTCCACAAACCAATACTCCAAATGACGCATTCTTCTTGTCTACTTCATTCGCAACCGGGTGAGCGAAATCAGCATAGTCTGAAGACTCAGCGTTGTGAGATCCGAAATCACTGACTTCGTAGCCGCGCTTCTCCAGCCAGTTCTTCAAACCTTCCTTATATTCAAATCCGGCGTGGTCGCTTCCAATTGCTATTTTCATGATGCCGACGATTGTTCTCTGAGCAATTCTTCCGCTTCTTCTTTCGCTTTCCTACGTGCTACACCTGCGGAAATCAGGATGCTTATTTCAAATAGCAGATACAGCGGGATTGTGATCAACATTTGGCTCAAGGGATCCGGAGGCGTAACGATTGCTGCCACAATTAGAATTATGATGATCGAATGCTTTCGGTATTTCCTTAAAAATTCCGGCGTGACGATGCCCACTTTGGTGAGGAAGTAGATTACTACTGGCAGTTGAAACAGCAACCCCGATCCGAAAACAAGCATAACGACAGTCGATACGTATGAAGTGATATCGAACTCATTCACTACCATATCACTGATGCTGTAATTCGCAAGAAAGTAGACCATCCAGGGAGCGATCACATAAAATCCAAACATGACGCCCAAAAAGAACAATACTGAAACCGCTGCAACGGCTCCCCTAGAGTACTTCCTCTCTTTGATCTGCAGGCCGGGTTTCACAAACCTCCACACTTCCCAACACACATAGGGGAATGCTATCATGAGGCCAATGATGAACGAAGCCATTATGTGCATGGTAAATTGACCCGTCATATTTCTGCTCTGCACTTTGAAAGGTATATCAGTTATGCACAGGCCTTCATAGTTCAGCACATTGCCGAGTTTGCACAAGACTTTAAATGTTGGAAACTCTGGTCTTGCCGGCGCAAACACTATGTTTTCAAAAATCCACCTGGCGCTCGCAAAAGCGCCAATAGTAAATACA
Source organism: Chryseolinea sp. (assembly GCA_035316905.1). Classification (GTDB taxonomy): domain Bacteria; phylum Bacteroidota; class Bacteroidia; order Cytophagales; family Cyclobacteriaceae; genus Chryseolinea. Next base: position 7,930 of record DATHIE010000653.1, read on the forward strand.
ACAACTGCTATCAACGACCGAATAAGATGCCAGCGCAACTCTTCCAGGTGGTCCAGGAAACTCATTTCTTTCTCTTCGGTCGGCTCTTGATCCAGCGGCATTATTAATATTGTTTTATTCTTCTATACTTCAACACTTATACTTCCAACACTCCTAAAATTCTATTTTTTGTATAACTCAAACTTCAGCATTAGTCTATTTACTTTCCTTTTTACAGATTTAAGGTGTTTTACGTCGTCAGGTTTTTGCAGGGCTTCGTCGATCAACTCAACGACCTTCACCACATCTTTTTCCAATAGCCCTCTGGTAGTGATGGCCGGCGTTCCGATACGCATGCCAGACGTCACCATCGGCGATTGAGTATCAAATGGAACCATGTTTTTATTAATGGTGATGTCCGCCTGAATAAGTGCCTCTTCTGCTTTTTTACCCGTCAGGCTTTTAGAACGAAGATCGATCAACATCAAATGATTGTCTGTTCCTCCTGAAATGATCTTATAACCTCTTTCCAAAAATGCCTCAGCCATTGCCTTTGCGTTCTTGGAAACCTGCAGAATATAATTCATATACTCATCTGATAAGGCTTCCAGAAATGACACCGCCTTTGCCGCAATCACGTGCTCAAGCGGTCCGCCCTGTGTACCAGGAAAAACGCCCGAATCAAGTATTGATGTAATTTTTCTGACTTCACCCTTAGGTGTCTTCAGTCCCCATGGATTATCGAAGTTCTTGCCAACCATTATCATTCCTCCGCGCGGACCCCGTAAGGTTTTATGTGTAGTGGTTGTCACGATGTGACAATGCTCCATAGGATCGAGGAGCAAGCCACGCGCAATTAATCCTGCCGGGTGTGAAATATCTGCAAGCAATAGCGCACCCACGCTGTCTGCTGCTTCTCTCAACTTCTTGTAGTCCCAATCACGGCTGTACGCTGAAGCCCCGCAGATTATCATCTTCGGCTTTTCACGCTGAGCAATTTCAATAACCTTGTCAAAGTCTATCAATCCCGTAGCTTCCTCAACGCCGTAAAACGTGGGTTGATATAGCTTTCCCGAAAAGTTCACCGGTGATCCATGCGTCAGGTGTCCTCCGTGTGATAGGTCGAATCCCAATATCTTGTCACCAGGTTTCAAACAGGCTAGCATTACTGCAGCATTTGCCTGTGCGCCGGAGTGGGGCTGCACATTTGCCCATTCAGCGCTAAACAGATCCTTTGCTCTGTCAATAGCGAGTTGCTCCACTTCATCTACAACTTCACAACCACCGTAATAGCGCTTGCCGGGCAACCCTTCGGCATACTTATTAGTCAAAACAGAGCCTTGAGCTTTCATTACCTGGGGCGAGGTAAAGTTCTCGGAAGCTATAAGTTCAATGCCGGCTTCCTGCCGATGCGTTTCTTTTTCAATGAGATCGAAAATAGCCTTATCGCGTTTCATTTCTGGAAGTGTGGTTTAAAGAAGGGTCAAAAATAGCGGTGTTGGGGTACAACACAAATTTGTTTTTTACTATTCCTGAAATAGCTGCGAATGCTTTAGATATAATACGTTGCCGAAATAAATCGTATGACCGTCCCTACCAGGAACCACTGCTTCCACCACCGCCAAAGCTGCCGCCTCCTCCAGAAAATCCGCCTCCTCCACCTCCACCTGACGACCATCCCGATCCGGACGACCAACCGCCACCTCCGCCGCTGCCAGTGCCCATTTTCTTCGACATCTTCTCACCCCAGGCGGTCTTTCGTAACATTAATTTCAAAATCGGGAA
>DATHIE010000654.1:0-2700 GCA_035316905.1 Chryseolinea sp.
AAAACATACCGCAGGTTTTAATGTGACTTATAATTTCCGCAAATTATTTGGAAAGACAGATAAGGGAGCTGTTTCCCTCAATGTTACAGAAGTGGATGGCTTAAAGTCTGTAGATCGTAAAAACTATTACCTGGATGTTGCTTATGGACGCACCCCGTACAACTCCCAACAATCTTGGTACCCGGTGGAAGGTTCAGCAGTTTTCCGGGTAGGTGTTTTTGCTGAGTATTATATTGCCAGTAATGTGAGGTTCTTTATACAGGGTTCTAATATCCTGAACGATTATGAATACGAGTTTTCTACTGATTATCCCACACATGGCGCCACCTGGCTATTCGGGTTTAAGTTCAGCTTTGTAACAAAATAACTTAAGAATTGCATTAAAAAAATAATTGGATCTGATTTTAAATGATTCATATAGCAGCCCCAAATAAACCGGGTAATTCTACACTAAATATTTTCTCCTTTAGCCATAATACCAATTAGATTAAGATCACACGGAAGAATATCAGTCCCGATTGCTATCGGTATTGCCGAAGCTATTTGCGTTAGGATGCACCCTTCGACAAGCTCAGGTTGACAGCGTGGTGTTTCTACAATTTTTTTTAAAAAATTTATAAGTCGGCAGGGGGATTACTTAGTCTCTTCGTATAATCTATAACATCCCTATAATTAAATCAGAGGGAAAAGGAAACTTCTAAAAAAATTATACGCATGAGCATAGGAGTAAAAACAAACCGAATAATTCTACACTAAATATTTTTCTCATAAGCAGTTAGTTTTGGTTACGAGAGGTGTTTCTACACCTCTTTTTTTATAAGAAAAATTTCTTTTTAAAATAAAAAAAAAGAGCAGAGTTTTTTTTTAGTTGATCCGTAACGGCTCTGATAAATCTCCGGAACAGAATCAATATGCGTGAATTATTTAGAAAATACCTTGATAATAATTGTTCACCGGATGAAGTCAGGAGATTGTTGGCTCATTTCAACGTTGGTGAAAATGAAACGCTGTTGAGAAAATTGATCACTGAATGGCTGGAAGAAAATGACGAAAAGGAAATGGGAAGTCGATGGCAAGATAATTTTTACTGTGATCTGCGATTAATCAAAAGACAACTGAATATTGAAACAATAAGAAGAATCACCTTTTTCAGAAAAATAGGATTCCATGTAACGGCAGCAACTCGCATATGCATCTTCCTGTAGTTTTTAGGCAAACATTCTTTTCGATTAAAAATTATTGAACAACATCAAAAAGTACTTGACTCTTTTTTTAATCTATAAATTTTAAAATTATGCGCTTCACAGACGATTCTCTTTATCCCGAGAAAATGGCACCGTTAATTATCACCGCAGCGCCATATGGCCCGGCATGGTTACCAGGCGATTCAAAGGACATAGCCGTAACCTGGGATGACCAGGTCCAGGCAGCGGTAGATTGTTACAACGCCGGCGCCACCATGCTGCATCTCCATGTGCGCAATCCCGCCACCGGGCTTCTCACGGCAAAAATCGATCACTTTAATTACCTGATTGAACGAATCAAAAAAGAAGTGCCAGACTTGATTCTCCAGGTTGGTGGCTCGATCGCTTTTGATCATCCCAAGGATGACGGCACTGTCAACTGGTTGAGTTACGACACACGTCACATGCTTGCTGAACTGACGCCAAAGCCAGAGACCGTCACAGTCGCTATCGGTACTTGCATGATGGACATCACGCAAACCTGGACCATGGAGGATATCAAGGGGACGCATCTCGAGAAGGATCCGAAGGCGCTGGCAGCCTGGGCTGGTATGTATACCGACGCTGGTCCTGCCTTTTATCTGGAACATCTGAAACGTTTGAGAAAAAATGGTATTCAACCTTTCTTTACTTTGGCACATATACACCAGCTCGAGATCGTTGAGCGGCTGATTCGTCATGGTGTTTACATGGGGCCTCTGAACACGAACATAACAATGTATGGCGGCGGCGGGTGCGGCACTAACCCGTATGATTGGATGCATTGGCTCCAACGCCAACCGCAGGGTGCAACTGTGCATTTTTGGGGATCGATGCGGGCAACAGCGGTTGCGATACCACTTTCGATCATCCTCGGACAACATGCACGGGTCGGTATCGAAGACAATCTTTGGAACGCCAAGCATCAGCGCATGACGACGTTGCAGCAGATCAACGCGGTTACGGAACTCGCCGACCGATTCGGTCGCAAGGTCGCAACAGCAAAAGAAGCTCGTGAGTTGATGAAGATTGGAGTTTGGTACGACAGTGTGGACGAGACGTTGAAGAACCTGGGTTTGCCACCCAATCACGGGTCAGACGACAAAGGCTTCATGGTTTGGGAGACCGACGGGAAGAAGTCAGTTACACATTCGATGTCCGATTCGCATCCAATGGCTTATTGCATGGTACCGCCTCAACCTAAATTGGCCGGGGCAACAAATTAGCATTTATAATCAGATCAAAGGTCTGTCATGGTTCTTGCTCGCAATGAGCAGGGACCTGCGGATCTAATAAAAACGAGAAATAAGATGAACGCATTAGTTACACATTTTGAAATCTACGCAGAAGACCTGGATGGAACGGCAAAATTTTATCGGGACTTGTTCGATTGGAAGATCGAGAAGGCACCCGGCATTGATTACTTCCGTATCCAAACTGGCACCGACGAAAGCCACGGCATTGCTGGTGGAATGTT
>DATHIE010000655.1:0-4082 GCA_035316905.1 Chryseolinea sp.
TGCCAGTGCCGGTGTCGCAATGGTGACCAGGATTGACTTAAAAACACCGGCTGCGATACTGATCGCGATGATGTGCGACTCTGCGCCAATAGCCGCCCCGGTAATTGGTCCGACAATGAACGTGCAAGCTCCGGCACCAATGGTGGTAATACTTTTAGCGTCGGTGTAACCGAATGCCACGGCCAACACCGCGCCTAACGCAAATGTACCACCCACTCCAATTAACAAAGACAACACTCCAATCAAACCTGATTTTCTGAGCTCATCAAAGCTGGCACCCATTGCAGTCGAGACTACGGCGAAATCACGGAACATTGCGCCACCCATCAATCCAAAACCGGAGAACATAGTAACGTCGGCAATACCTTTAGTTCCTCTGGCAATTCTTCCACCGATGTATGCCAGGATCAAGCCCAAAACAATCGCCACTGCGGAATCTGGAATTTTCTTTTTTGTAATACGACGGGAAATAAAGGACGACACCAGCATAATGACAGCCACCACAAGGAAAGCCACCACCAACCCATTCTGAACAAAAAACTTTTCGAGCCAGCTGCTCATATTTTCTTCTCTTTGTTTTGACGCATGCGTGACAAAACCGGAACCAACAAAAACATAGCAGCTGTTGGAATGGTGGCTGCTACTATTGCCATGAGGCCTCCCGAAAATGCCCCAATCACATTTTGTGTGGCCGACATAGCGACGATCACGGGTATGTACATAGCCGTCCAAAACAAAACACCTTGCTGCGTTGCGGGAGGCATTAAGTTTTTTCGGTTAAGCTTGTCGGTAGCGAGTATCAGCAAGATCATTGCGAAGCCAACGCCTCCGACATTCGCATCAATGCCGATCAGCCGGCCGAGCACTTCGCCAATCAACTGACCGGCCAGATAACAGGCTGCTAATAATCCAAGTCCGTAAATTGTCATACGTCGATATGTTTGATGTACTATGCAAAAAGGTTTTTTAAATCATTCTTCACCACTTTTCCCATTGCGTTTCGCGGAAAATCTGACACCACTAAAAGCTTTCTCGGGAGTTTGTATTTCGAAAGACGCTCGCGGAGCCAATTCGACAATGCACTTTCATCGATAGCACCATCGGCCACCAGCGCTGCAGCAATTATTTCGCCCCACTCATCGTCCGGCAATCCAACTACGCTTGCATCCTTCACGAGAGGGTGCTGTCGCAACACTTCTTCAATTTCCAGCGCTGAAATTTTGTAGCCCCCGGACTTAATAATGTCCTGGGATTTTCTGCCTAGTATTTTGTAATACCCGTCGGTATCAACTTCGGCAACATCACCTGTGCGGAACCATCCGTCCGTTGTAAATGAAGCAGCTGTCTCCTCCGGACGTTGCCAGTATTCCCTAAAAACATTATCGCCTTTCACCTGAATTTCTCCAGGCTCACCGTGGACAGGGTTGTTATCATCATCACATAATCTCACCTGAACTCCCTCCAAAGGCAATCCCACACATCCGGCCTTACGTTCGCCATGATACGGATTGCTAAGACCCATACCTATTTCCGTCATCCCATAACGCTCCAGCAGCCGATGTCCACTGATGGTCTGCCACTTTTGCAACACACTCACTGGCAGGGCAGCCGAACCACACACCATCAACCGAAAGGCAAATAACGTTCCTTTCGTTTGCTGTTGTTCGTCTGCATTCATGGTTTCCCAGCATGTTATCAGTTTGAAATAAATAGTCGGCACCGCCATGAACACATTTACCTGCCCTCGGCTAAAAATCTTAAAAACTTCAGTTGCAGAAAAATTTGGGATGAACTCGCAACACGCTCCCGCCCACATCGAACACCCGATCACATTGATGATACCGTGAACATGATGCAAAGGCAATACACACAACGTATGATCATCGGAACTCCAGGCCCACGCCTTCACCAATGTGCTGATCTGGGCTTCGATGTTGTGATGGGTAGTCACCACTCCTTTCGGTAAACTCGTTGTACCGCTAGTATAAAGTATCACAGCCTTCCGGGACGCATCGACAACTGGCAACGCCACTAGCCTTGTATGTTTGTCTTCTGCTGTGATGATCTGTACTCCCAGTTGCTTGCACAAAGTAGCCACAGTAGGAATGTACTCAGAGGAGACCACTATTATCTTTGCGGCGGTGTCTTCGAGCACGTATTGAACGGAAGCAACGGGTGCCTGCAGAAAAATGGGTACAGCCACGCCGCCGGCCTGCCAAATAGCCCATTGCGTTTTAACATAATTGAAGCCTGGAGCAACCAGGAAAGCCACACGGGCCTCAGCCAGGTCGGTTTTTCCATTTAACAACGTGGAGGCTAGCAGCTTCGACTCTTGCAATAACTCCGCATACGTGAAGGTCTTATCTCCTTCCCGGATAGCTACCTTGTCACCATGGTGAGATGCTTGATGAAAAAGAGTCAACATGAGCCCAAGTTAAAATGAATAACAGCATCAATAAGCAATTGCAGGAAGTGAAATCGACTCAAAGCAGAAAAAACTTGGAATACATGAAAACTACTTTCTATAGTCAGTTTGAATAATTTGCTTTATGCCTTCAAGATATGGTGTTGGTTTCGACGAAAACCGTTGTTCAAATTTATCGCTATCAAAGACGTAATCTTTGTCGTATTGATAAAGCATCTCAACGGATTCTCTCATCGCCGGAACAAACAAGCCGATTAACCTGACCATAGTTTTATTAACAACGCGGTATTTGGGTTTTACTCCCATTTCACGAGCGAACAATTCAACCCACTCTTTTCCTGTCAAAGGGTCTTTTGCCGTGGGCAAATGCCAGGTCTCCCCAAAAGCGTTAGCAGTGTTGCCAAGAAGTGCTGTTGCTTTTCCTGCATCGGCGATATAAGTAAAAGAGTGCTTGTGTTTGTCGCTAATGAGCCAGTTAGCTGTGGCACCAGTGCTTAACGGTTTAATAACTGTTTCAGTGAGAAGACTTGTATTTTGAATCGATGGTCCATAATAATCCGCGCACCTTGCGATCAGTGCCTGCAATTTTTTTTGTTCAACGGCCCGCCAAATCATTTGTACAATTTCATTTCTAACCTTTCCTTTTTTACTTGGCGGATCTACTGTGTTCGTTTCCTTGATTGGATTGAGATTTTGCGCGCTGTACAAATAGATGTTGTCAAAGAAGACCAGGCGACAGTTGTTAGCGACACATGCGTTTATGACATTCTGCATGATCATCGGCCAACTCTTTTGCCAGACTTTAAGGTCATAGGGAAGACCGGCGGTTAGATAGGCTACTTCCGAGTTCTTCAGGGCGTTGTTAACTTCTTCCTGATTTTTCAGGTCTGCTTTAAAAAGAATATCTCCCTCATTTACTTTTTTCGGACTGCGGCTCACGATCCTTATGTCTGGTGTATATGCAGTTAATGCCTTTGCCAGCTCATTGCCGATTGCGCCCCCTGCCCCGAGTATTGTTTGCATTTCTCAGTCAATGTAGTTACGATTAATGTATTTTGTTGCCCCGTTAAGCTTTTGTCAGGAGCCAGCAGATTCTTTACCGGGATTGCCTTTCCAAGGATAAAAACGTCGCCTCCATTCCGCAATGGCCTGGTTAGACTGGGCATCAAGACTATCGGGCATCTCTCCCGTTATTGATACTATTATAGGATCTGTTCTGTAAAATGAAAGCACATTCATGTCCTTAAGCTCAAGCATTCGAGCTGTTACCCTTTTTCGTTCATCGAGTGTCTCAAACTCTTCCACGATCTTTTGAAAGGAAGGACAGTTTGGTGATGTATTTTCATCCCACGACGGGATGGTAAGCCTGTCAATTGTCATAATAATATTACGGTCCAGTGCATTGGTATCCATATGAAGTGTACTTTAAATTCAATGGTTTGTAGATATCTAGAGATCTGGTATGAACACGTCAATTCACCAAATCTCTAAATCACTAAATCTCCAAATAATTCTGAGCGGGAAACGAGGCTCGAACTCGCGACCCTCAGCTTGGGATCCGCCGGCTGGCGGACTACCAACAGTCCGTACTTCGGAATAATTTAGCAGCTGTTAACAAGTTAAAATTAAAGAGCGGGAAACGAGGCTCGAACTCGCG
>DATHIE010000656.1:0-2005 GCA_035316905.1 Chryseolinea sp.
GACAAAGGTAAGCACAGAGCAACGTCAGGTCCTGTTGGGCCAGAACGCGAAGCTCATCTGGTTTACCGGCTTGTCTGGTTCAGGTAAATCGACATTAGCCGTTCAGCTTGAAGCTCAGCTACATGCTCATGGATTTAAGACCTACCTTCTCGATGGTGATAATATTCGCACGGGGCTGAATAGTGACCTGGAGTTTACTGAAGAAGGACGCATTGAAAATATCAGGCGCATAGGAGAAGTTTCGAAGTTGCTTTTGGATGCAGGCATTGTTGTTTTATCGGCGTTTATATCGCCGTTTAAAACTGATCGTGATAAGGTAAGGAATCTCGTCGGCGAGGAGAATTATATTGAAGTATTTGTTGATGCTTCCATGGAACTATGTGAACAGCGCGACGTGAAGGGCCTCTATAAAAAAGCGCGTGCCGGTGAAGTGAAAAACTTTACGGGTATTCATGCGCGTTATGAAGTGCCTGAAACTCCCGACATAAGGATTCCAACAGGTAGTCTTAGCGTTGAGGAGTCGATTGAAAAACTCTTGAAGGTGGTTTTGCCGAAGATTGAGAGATGAGTGGAGGAGCTTTTTGGGTGAGTAAAAGTTTAATCGATAACGATTAACGGATGACGCCCTTCGAAAACCCCTAAATCCCCTAAAGGGGACTTGAATGCAGGCGAGTGCATTCTACGATTCCCCTGGAGGGGGCAGGGGGTTGAAAAATGATTAACGGATAACGATTAACGGATAATGTATTACTTAAGTCATCTAAAGGAACTGGAATCGGAGGCGATATTTGTCATCCGGGAAGTGGTGGCACAATTTGAAAGACCTGCTTTACTTTTTTCCGGTGGAAAGGACTCCATCGTGCTCGCATATCTTTCGCGGAAAGCATTTGCTCCGGCCAGGATTCCCTTTCCACTTGTACACATCGATACGGGACATAATTTTCCGGAGACAATGGAGTACCGCGATTGGCTGATTAACGAACTGGGAGTAAAACTGGTAGTTGGATCAGTTCAGGAAAGTATCGACACGGGACGCGCAAAGGAAGAGACGGGTTTCAATGCAAGCCGCAATGCCCTTCAAACAGTGACGCTGCTCGACACGATCGAGAAACATAAGTTCGACGCGGCAATGGGCGGCGCGCGACGCGATGAAGAAAAGGCACGCGCAAAGGAACGATTCTTCTCTCACCGCGATGAATTCGGTTCCTGGGATCCCAAAAACCAGCGGCCAGAACTATGGAACCTATTCAACGGACGTAAACATATCGGCGAGCATTTCCGTGTTTTCCCGATTTCAAACTGGACGGAGATGGACGTATGGCAATACATTCATGCTGAAAAGATTCCGATTCCGAAATTATACTACTCTCATCAACGCGAAGTGATATTCCGCGACGGGGCTATTCTTTCTACCTCACCCTGGCTGAAGCTTAAAGAAAATGAAAAGCCGCGTACAATGACAGTTCGCTTCCGTACCTGCGGCGACATGCCAATAACAGGAGCAGTTGAATCCGACGCGGATACTGTGGAAAAGATAATTGAAGAAGTAGCTGCTTCCAGAAAAACTGAGAGGGGAACCCGAGCAGATGATAAACGTTCGGAGACAGCGATGGAGGACAGAAAGAAAAGCGGATACTTTTAGAGTTATGATTCGTGATTTGTGATTTGTGATTTTTGATTTTTGATTTAGTGTGTGAGTGAATGCGAGCGTGACTTTAATCAATCAGACACACACTGACACCAACACACCCCGAACCCGCACCCATGCCCTCAACTCATAACCCATAACTCCTAACTCGAATCTACCCCATAACACAAACGAAGGAAAAAGAAAAAAATGAGCAACCAACTACTCAGGTTTACCACCGCAGGAAGCGTTGATGACGGAAAAAGCACGCTGATAGGAAGATTGTTGTTTGACAGCAAATCTATTTTCGAGGACCAGCTTGCAGCAGTGGAGGCCTCAAGCGCGAAAAAAGGATTTGACTATGTCGACCTATCTATG
>DATHIE010000657.1:0-10631 GCA_035316905.1 Chryseolinea sp.
AAAAACGGAATGATTACTGCATGATAACGAATTCATTAAATCGCTTGCCTTTTGCGCGTTCTTGTTGTACGTAATGACAACAGATGCACCGGCCTCAGCTAACCTCTGACAAATCGCTGAACCGATACCACCGGCACCTCCGGTAATAATTGCCACTTTATTATTTAACAAGCTCATGTTTCTTGCTGTATCTTTTTACCCGGAGATCCGCCTGTGCCTGGTGACCTGCAAAATTTTCAATCGCACAGAGCCTTGAACAGTATTCGCCAACCATGGCGCTGGCTTCATCTGTTCGAATCTCCTGATAAGTGCATGTCTTCAAAAATTTCCCAACCCACAAACCACCTGTATATCGCGCTGCCTCTTTGGTTGGCAACGTATGATTGGTGCCAATCACTTTGTCACCAAAAGCTACGTTGGTTCTTTGTCCCAGAAACAAGGCTCCATAGTTCGTCATCTTATCTAAAAAATGACGTGGATTAGAGGTCATTACTTGTACATGTTCACTGGCGATTCTGTCAGCTTCCTGAACTAGTTCATCTTCTGTATCCACAACGATTACTTGCCCATAGTCTTTCCACGAAGCACTGGCTATATCAGCGGTTGGTAGTGTTAAAAGTTGCTTGGCAATTTCTTTTACGGTTGCATGCGCTAATTCTTTACTTGTTGTAAGTAATATCGCAGGAGAAGTCGGGCCATGTTCTGCCTGTCCCAATAAATCTGTCGCACAGGTTTCTGCATCACAGGTATCGTCAGCGATTACCAATGTTTCCGTAGGCCCGGCAAAGAGGTCAATACCTACTTTGCCATAGAGTTGACGCTTGGCCTCTGCAACGTATGCGTTACCTGGACCGACAAGCATATCGACGGGCTGTACTGATTCCGTTCCAATCCCCATCATAGCGACCGCCTGCACACCACCAAGAAGATAAATTTCATCAGCCCCGGCCATATACATTGCTGCGACAGTGGCTGCAGGTATTTCACCGTTAATTGGTGGTGTACATGCAATTACTCTTTTCACGCCGGCAACTTTGGCTGTTAGTACGCTCATATGCGCCGACGCCACCATTGGATAGCGACCCCCTGGCACATAACAACCGACGCTGTTCACGGGAATGTTTTTATGGCCGAGGAATACACCGGGCAAAGTTTCTACTTCAATATCTTTAATGGACTCCCTTTGAAGCTGAGCGAAGTTTCGTATCTGCTTCTGCGCGAATTTGATATCATCAATTACTTGTTGCGGCAAGTCTGCAATAATATTTTCGATCTGCTCTTCTGATAATCTGAAACTTGCAGGCGACCATTTATCCAAACGGGCGGACAACTCCCGAACGGCAACATCTCCCCTCTCCGTAATATCGCTGAGCATACTCTCCACAAGTGATCTTACCTTTGCATCAGCATCTTTACTTTCAGCGTACGTGATCCCTCTTTTTATTATTTTCTTCATAAGCAGAATTTTGGATAAGGTTTTATTATAGCTTTCCCTGAAGCCAATCAAACAATGGATTTATTTTATTGAAGTTATCGATGTGGCAATGGGAGGACCCTGTGGTATTTTTAGGAACGATATTCATTTCCTTTTCACAAGTTAAGGCATCATACAATTTGTATGCATTCTCTACCGTGTTTTGCTTATCGTCTTCTCCGTGAGAGATGAAGGTTGGCATTGTAATTTTTTCCGCAATGCCTTCCAGCGAAAACTTCTTAAGTTTTTCACGCGCTTCATTCATTTCAGTGGATCCTGTGATGTGCATCATGATTCCCGCCAGGGGATGATTATCGGGTCGACTCTTCCAAATGTCGTAGTAGCTCCACACTGCACCCCAAATGCAACATACTTTAAATCTTTTCTCGAAAGCGGCTGCCCTTGCTGCCATATAACCGCCCATGGAAACTGCCATGATACCAATACGCATTGGATCAACGGGAAGATTGGCGATTGCCCAATCCAACGCGACCGTTGCGGGCACTTCGTAATCATAGCGGGTCAGGAGGTGACGAAGACGTAGCGACGCACCTTGTCCGGGTCCGTCGAGCATCAATAAGGAGATACCACGCTCTTCCAGTTTTTGCCAGGGACCGAAAAACAATTCTTCGGCGGTAGAATCTAATCCGCCGAACATTATCATAAGCGGAGCATTGGGTTTTGCATTTGCAGGCTGCAAAAAGTATCCAGTTATTTCAGAACCTTCAAAAGGAATGCTAACAAATCTGGGTGGATTGGTCAGCATAGAAGCCCCTTTCTGAAAAGCTTCAGTTGCTTTAAGATAGCCTGGTACCTTTCGAGGATCATCAGGCTTTAAAAAAAACTCTGAGGTGCGTAGATAATTTGACGCTCGCAGATAGGCTTGGCGTGCAGTGATCGTATAACCCTTTGCCATCGCTTCTTCTGCCACCCCCAATGCCTGGTTGCCTGCAAACGACCAACCTTCATTAAAACTTTTAAAATCACCTGCAGTTATACGACTGGCAGCTTCGATACATTCATTAAATTCTCCCCCACCAAAATGACTTTGTGTCAATATTCGGTTCAGCTGATAAGAGAACATGTAATGGTCGGGATAGAAATGCCACATATTGATTTCGGATTTATGATTTCGGATTTCGGAGGATTTCGGAATAATGATTTCGGACCGAAATCCGAAGTCCAACATCCGAAATCCCTTCATCCTCTGTTTTTCTTTGCTGTTATGATTGACGACACGATTATTGCAAGTAATTCATCTCCTTCTTTCCATAGTGGAGAAACCATTGGTTGATATTCTTCTGACAGCTCTACAGTAAATTCCAGCCAAAACATTGTTTCATCTAGTTCTTCTTCAACAGTTCCCATTTTATGTATAAAGTCAGCTGTCGATTTAGCCCTACAGGCGGCCCGATAGTTTGCCGCTGAGGATGGTCCCGACCGTACAATTTGATTCCTGACTGTCCTAAAACCAGACTGATCCGGAAGCCCCTCAGAAAACTTCACAATTGATACTGCGTACTTCTTAAACCTCTCCTGCAAAAGTTTTTTATCCATAGCTTTTTCAATTCGGATTTGCGATTTCGGATTTCGGATGATTGCAGATTTAAAATTCGGACGTTCCGACATCCGAAATCCGAAATCCGACATGACTTCATTTGTGAGACGCATGTTCTTTTTTGAAACTGCCATCTGCAGATGCCCACGGGTTTGTATTACCCCAGGCATCGTTGGGATTGTCTTTCAGATAATGAACATCGGGACCGTGATCGGGCGCAAAAATCAAACGGGCACCGGCATAGAACTCAAAGCGGTTTCCACCTGGTTCATCGATGTAAATAAAAAATCCTTCATCTGCTTTATGCCGGGTGGGTGCGCCCATGGCAAGCTTATATCCGTTTTCAATAGCCCAATCACATGCAAGGAGTACTTCTTCCCGACTATCAAAATTGAAAGCCACGTGGTTCAATGCACCTTCACCAGGTTTAAGAGAAGGGTCTGTGAAAATGGCAATGTCGTGAGAGAGATTTCCCGTTGTGAATAGACCACCCACAGGAGGTATTTCATCTGTAATCCTTACCTCATCAGGATTCTTAAATCCCAATCCTTTAAAGAACTTCTTATCGGCAACGTAATTACTTGTGTTGATAGTAACATGATCAAACCTGCGTGGGCAAATTCCTTTACGCCTGTTGCTGGCATATCGATCGGCAAACACGCTGCCTCTTGCCCCTTTTTCTTTCAACCAAACCACATCCCAGAATACTTCGTGGATATGTCCGTCGGGTGATTTGAAACGATATGCTTTGCCATGACCAAGATCTCCGTCATTCCAACCCAAGCCAGCACCGGACTGTTCAAGATACGACACTACTTCTGCAAGAGATTCTTCGCTATCGGCTCTCCAGCCTAAATGTCCCATTCCAGGCTTATCCCCTTGTGTTAGTTTTAATGTATGATGGAAGTAATCTCCCCAGGCGCGCAGATAAACGGAGTTCTTGTCTTTACCGGTTTCATCTAACCCAACAATATCTGTAAAGAACTTAACAGATGCCTCCAGATTGGTAGTGATCACTTCAATGTGGGCCATTTGTGAAAAGTAGTGTGGATTCTTTGCCATGGGTTTAATTAGTTATTAATCAAGTACATTATTGATGAAAATTCGATGATCAAAGGTACTTGCAACTAAACCCTTCTTATTGTCGATAACAGGCAATTGATATGCAAAATCAATCCACCTTAGTTTCGGTATAATTTAATTTTCAGGCACGTTAACTTGCCTTCTGGTAACTGAGTTTTCTGCTCGTCCCCATTCCACCTTTTCTTTGGGACAAATTGATTATTTACAAAGGCTCCCTCATCAATAGAAATAAACCCTAAGTGTTGGAAATCGATCCCTTTCCTAATTTCAAAATGTAGTTGTAATCCATATCCAATTACAAGAAACACATCGGCTTCTGGCTGGATTATCATTGCAGAACCTATTTTTGGTTTGTTATTAGCAGCAGCAGGTGGCGGACCTGAGTTTGGTACGGGAGATGAATTGCCCGTTGGCAGAGCAGCAGGTGCTTCTCCCGAAAGTTCTGCAAACGAAATTCTATTTTTGCCCACATATTCCAATGATTTTCCAAAATCTATACTGAAGGCGGGGGGACCGATCTGCTTAGCCGTAATAATATAATCTCCAAGTTCGATGATATGCTCTATTTTTTTTGGATTCACGTAAACACCACGCATTTTACCCGTGTTGTAAAATGAACTCAGTAGATCCATAGTATTACTAACCGTCGAATAAACTTCTTTGAGAATTTTCAAGTCCGTCGCTTTTTCCGGGCTTTTTACGCTTTCTCCGTCAATACCGAATGGAGAAAATCCAATTGAATTAAATTCAGCAATAGAATAGAGGGCTCCAGCAGGTATCAAACCACTTTCAGGAATAAAAAGTGTATTGCCTCCCATTGTAAAACCTTTGAATAAGTCATCGTAATCAAGGGTATAAACATTAGGCGCATAAAAATCAATGAAATTCCCTCCTGCCCGATAGGCATCCAATACATGAGGATTGCATGTTCCATGTGGGTAAAATCCCAACTTATTGTACTTCCATGCGTTGCAAAACGCTGGTAAGTCTAGTTGTTTTCGTCCTAATTCAGCTATGTAATTCATATACTTTGAATAATGGTAAGCCATGAATAATTCTTCAGTATAAAATTTGTATTCACCGGCCTCCGTACTCTTGCCCAGGATATCCTCCCAGGTGCCCTTTGTTTTGTAACCATTAGCTCCCCAATTTTTTTCAAGCGCTGGAAACAGTTTACCCTTATTTGCTTTTAAGTATTCAACCATTTCGGTTGGCATAGGCGATTGCCAGGCTTTTAAAGCCGACTTAGACATGTCACGATATCCGTCAAAACAACCAGGTTCATTTTCCACCTGCGTCATGATCACGGTGTTCTTCTTATCCGTCTCTTTAATGTGCCGCATTAATGCTTCATAAGCTTTAGCATCGGCCTTCATATTTTCCTCGCTGAATGGAGAAAGGATTTCAAGCGTCTTTCCATCTGTCAGGGTATGCCTGGGAAATCTTTTCGGGTTTGTTTTAACCCACGCAGGAGTATAGGTCGAAGCGGTACTCTTCCAGCTTCCAAACCATACCAGTACTATCTTTAACTGGTTTTCACTTGCTCGCTGAACAAGCTCATCGACTAGTTCAAAATTGTAGGTGCCTTCAACTGGCTCAATAAATTCCCAATATGCATAACCGAGGATTGTATTCAGCCCCATGTCTTTCAATTCCTTGCAAACTTGACCTATCGCTTCTTTGTCGGAACCAGTTGAATTGTGAAGCTCCCCACCAAGAATTATGAACGGCTTTCCATCCACAATTAATTTTGAAGTATTCGCCTTCTTTTCTAAGCGAGGGATTTGTGAATTAACATTAAATGCTGCTAGAAGTAGAATAAGCCCTATGGAATAGTTAAAATATCGTTTCATGTATTTTAATCAAATGTTTAGAAAGATATGAGAGCCCTTAATAATCAAGGGTAAAGGGTGCTATTAAAATGTAAAGTAAGCTACCTGGCGTAGTTGTTTGGGAGCGACCTCGTTAGTTTACGTGAAATGAGTTCGCGTGTGTCCCCGCCACCCAGGTACCTACTTAGCCAGGTCGCCGCTCTGCCGAGATATGATTTAGAGTTCAGATTCTAATAATGGATAAAGCTATTCAAGAATGGCTTTTGCCGATTAGACAAAATCACTCCAATATTATGCAAGATCAATCCATCTTCCTGTACTCGGTAGGCGTTAATCCGGTCTTTGACTTAAAAAACCGTATAAAGTCGCTGGGGTCTTCCTTGCCTGTTTTCCACGCTATCTCATTTACCGTTAACGTGCTTTGCTTTAATAATACTTTTGATTCCAAAATTACCATGTCGCTCAACAGGTCCTGGGCGGATTTTCCGGTAGCAGCCTTCACACATTTGTTTAAATGATTAGGTGAGACTGCCAGCATCCCGGCATATTCTGCGACAGAATGTTTCTCATATATATACCGTGAGAGCTCATTCTTATACCGCTGGGTAATTCTGAATGAAGCATTCTCCGTAATCTTTTCTTTTTTCGCAAATTGTCGCACCTCAACAAACAAAGCGAGCAGGTTTACACTAATGATATCCAGGTCAATCTTTGTTGGATTCGAATACTCCAATTCGAGTCGTGTAAGAAGATTTATGACATGAAGTTTCGCCGTATCACTTATTGTAACCAAAGGGTTGCCTGTGAAATCAAGAAATGAATAGTCAGCAAGCACATCCTGTTTGATGCATTTTCTATTGAATATCTCCAGATCAAAATGACAATAGAATCCCGTCGTATCGCGGGTCATAACATCATGCGTGGAAATCTGATACGCCGGCAAGAAGAAAAAAGTATTTGCAGAGAAATCGTAATTATCGAGACCCTTACTGCGCGTTGATTTTCCTTTGGTGATAAAAATGAAATCATACACGGTTTGGCGGTGCGGCGGGAACGGAAATTTTAAGTGGTCTATGAAATCTTCTAGTCTGTTGATGTGGAATTGCTTATGCAGGTTTGGGAATCGAGGTTTCCAATTGACAGATGTATCAAAGAATATTTTTTCTTTTTCGACGAGGGTTAGTATGGGAACGATATCAGCCTTCATTTACAATAGATAATTAAATAGAAATTTGGTTAGCATCCAAGGCTTTTAAATATTCCTACGAATTATCAACGCTCCATCCTCTTCAGTCTTCTGATGACATGCCCATCTTACTTTGTATCGCTTGCCTTTTACTTCTATTTCGGCATACACTTTTAACCCCTCGACATTTGTTCCTTTAGGAAGAAGAAACATCGCCTGCCGTACTTTTCCTGGGCGGGGGTATCCAGGGTCCAAGCTTCCTTCAATGAGTTTTTGTCCCGTGTTGCTTACAATTGAAATGCGCAACGCACCGGGTACCCCTGCAATACCATCGTTAACTAGGCCAAGCACGAGCCCAGGATGTCCATCCTTTTCAAAGGACCAGACCCACGATGGTCGTACTCGATATCCAATGGTTAATGACAAGTCATTAATGGCGTCCGGATATTTTTCATAATAATGTTGGAGTCGTTCTGCCTGTATCTTGTGCCAGTTCCACAAGGAGAAGTAATGCGCGCCAACATCTTTTGCATGTGCAATAATATTATCAGATCGGGTTACGCCCTCTGAAATGTCTAAGCTGTCAGAGGTTCCATCAGAGATTCCATTTTCAATAAATCCACCCGTCCAGACTGGGCGATTACTGAGACTTTCAATCTGCATGTTTTCAATAAAGATAGTATCTGTGCGAAGCCAGTTGTGAGAGCGTATGGTCCGGTCAACGATTTCTGAGTTACCGACTCTGCTGTAGTCGGGTTGCGTATTTGTAAGCAATGGCGTGTTCTTCCAATTTGCAGCTTGCATTTCAAAAATCTCTACAAAAGTATTCTCGGCAGTAACATAATCAGGAAAAGGGTGTTGATCGGGGAACGGCCACGTGTGACCCTCGCCCCAAAATCCATACATATATGTATCCACAAATTCTACCTGCGGATGTCCATTGTACATATCAGCAAGCAGTCCATCCATTTCCCTAAGCGCATTCATAAACGCGGGATGATCGTACTGCGGAGCATATTGAACTTTGCCTGGAAGGCCAATCTCATTAGTAGTTCCAAACTTATACAACGGGACTTTGTTCGTGAGAAAGTCAGGCATCGATTGTGGCACAATATCCGGACTCATCAGTTGGATACGCAAGCCAATGCGTTTATTGTATTGTTTGGCTAAATCAAATGCGATCTTCCAGTGATTGCAGAAATCAAGTTTGCCTGGTTTGTTTTGAATATCACGCCAATCGAGGCGCATGTAAAGAACATCATCAAGTGATAGGCTGACTAGTTTTTCGAGTGATTTCTCGATGGGTTCATTTTCTTTTTTGGCTGGTCCTGCTTCGTCACACAAATAGGTTGTCATACCCATGCCGTAGTTAGGCACGCGCTTTTTCGAAGGTGTTGTTGCCATGATCACATCCGAACCTGGAACAACCTCTTCCGGTTTGTAGGTAGGAAAAGGGCCCTGGTTTAAACGATCAGTTATTTTTGGTCCGCTTCCAAAGTCATAACCATCCCAATTGTGTGCCGGAACAAACGCATTCACTGTCCCAGGCAGCGCGCTTGCGGCCAATGATGCCAATGCACTTTTCTGAAAAAAGTTTCTTCGATTCATGGGTCTCTATTTATGTGAATAAAGATAGGCTGTCTTGGCTGAATCGTGAGGGTGAAATAGAGGGATTTCTCTGTAGATCGCTGTGTGTGCATTGTTTTTTTACCGCAAAGACGCGAGGGACGCAAGGTTTCGCAAAGAATGTATGCATTTCTTAGAGGTATGCACTCAAGCCTTGATTGTTGAGAAAATTATTTAAATGCAACTTCACTACATGTCGTGCCACACTATAGTGTGACCTTATCGGAGCCTCTACAAATCTCAAATTAGGTTATATTTGGATTCCGTGGACCGATAAAATTATTTACGTCATGAAACAACTAAAATCTGTTGCACTTCTTTGGATGATATTTTCAGCGACAATATTTTATGTCAAGGGAAGTACCCCTAAACCAACCGGGAGTTATAGACAGGTCGTTGAAGGTTTCGATTGGGGGCCCGCCGTAAATAAGGTGATTCTTAGTTTGGACGATACTACGTCCTCAGTAAATGCAAATGAATTTGCGGTTTTTGCTACGCGCAAATCATCAGTAGGCGAGATTGCTAAAGAACAATCCTCAGGACAGCGCACTGTCGTATTTGCTTATGTGTCTGATGAACGGGGAGTCAGGCTCGAAGTTGGAAAGCATATCACCTTAGTACTTGCAGTGGGTCCAAACTTACCTCTAGGCTCTCCTATCCAATATTTTAGAGGCAAGGGAAATCAATGGATTGATTACCAACTAAGCATTGTCAATAAAAGGTCACACGAGGTTTGGGACAATTCAATTGGCAAGATCATGCCATTGGTAGATCAATTTAATTTAGATGGGAAATATACATACAACGAAGTATTGACGATGTCTTATGCCTCGTATGCGCCCGACTCGAAGAAGGAAAAGTCACCCCTGATTATCTGGCTTCATGGTGGCGGTGAAGGAGGTGTTGATTCCACTATTCCGTTACTCGGAAACCTGGCGGCGAATTATGCTTCGGAAGAAATACAGTCAGTTTTTGGAGGCGCCTACGTACTGGTCCCTCAATGTCCCGGCGCCTGGATGCACAATAGCCTGGGCGTTATAACTCACGGACAACAGAATGATATGTACAACGAGGGGTTGATGGCGTTGATCAAGGACTATGTAAAATCAAATCCAAAAATTGATGCCAGTCGAATCTATGTTGGTGGTTGTTCAAACGGCGGATACATGTCATTGAAACTGATCTTATTATATCCCGATTATTTTGCGGGGGTCTATATTAGCTCATTGGCATATCAGTCCCAATATATTACAGACCAGGAATTGCTAAAAATTAAGAAGGTGCCCATTTGGTTCGTGCACTCCAAAGATGATGGTGTGACGATTGCAGACCAGACTGTTATTCCTGTCTACAAAAGATTGATTGCAGCAGGTGCAAAAAATGTTCACTTCACGCTTTATGAACATGTATACGATGTAACCGATTTTTTCGGAGGGGAAGGATATCAATACAATGGTCACTGGTCGTGGGTTTATTTGCATAAAAACCTACCGAGAACGGATTTTGATGGTTCCCCTGTAATAGTCAACAATAAGCCAGTAAGTATTATGGAATGGCTTGCGGCGCAGAAAAAATAAACCAACGGCATGTAATTTTGCGCAAGTCTGAGGGCTAGGCATGTTGTTAGTGCGATGGAAAAGAAAAAAATGTGTGTTTTAAAGCCCCTAGACATAAAAGAAAAATATCGGCAATGCCGATATCCTCTAGGGGATATACGCAATGCGTATATTGAATTGTTGAACAAAACCTTCGGTAGTTTTTTGTAAGTCCCCTCATCATTAACTCATTTTATTGAATTCGTAACTTCCAGTTATAAACTTTAAATTTTATGACTATGGAAAAAAAACACTGAGGCAACAGATGTTGCAGGAA
>DATHIE010000658.1:0-3565 GCA_035316905.1 Chryseolinea sp.
TTAAGATCGTGGCGAATGGAATTTTCGGCTCTTCTTTTTTCGCGTGCTGCGATGCACCATCAGGATTTTCCTTTACAAACCACGCCATAGGGAACGCAATCGCTATCATGATAATGCCAAGTATCATCAGCGCTTCATGCCATCCGAATTTGAAGTTGAGCCATCGGGCAACCTGAGGTACGAGCATCCCACCTACGCCGATACCCAGGTAAGCAATTCCCATCGCTTTACCTCTTCCCTTGTCAAACCATCGTGATATCAGCACCTGGTTGGGTAACGGTCCACCGCACATATAGCCCAACGCATTAAACATGTAGAAGAAATAAAGCTGCCACAATGAGGTCATCATGCTCAGACCGATCAAGGCTATCCCACCCATTACAATTCCAGAAAGCATGAGTTTCCTTGGACCAAACTTGTCGATCACCCAGCCAGCGGCAAATCCGAAGATGGGGCCAATGATGATCTTTGCAACAAAATTGCCGGATGTGACTGTCTCACGAGTCCAACCAAATTCCTTTACCCAGAAATCATAGAAGAATGGGAGGCCATAGAACATTATACCTACCAGGGAGAACAGGCTTAGAAAACCTGTAGCGGCGACCTGCAACTGGCCCTTGCTTAATTTTTCAGATTCCATGTGCTAATTCTACATAACTTCTTCTGCATCAACAAACACCGTATCCAAAAATACTCTTGCAAAATCTTGTCAGTGATTGCGCGCTTTTATGCGTCCCATTGCATCGCTTTTCTATCCGTGTAGCACTGTCCCGTCCGTCTAAACTTTTACCCGCCTGTAAAAGTCCAATTCATTTGTGGGATTTGTCGGTAGTAATGCCTGAAAGAATGTTGCCCAATACAGTTATAACCCGTAATTTGGTTCACACCCTTTACTCAAGAATCATATACAAACCCGAAACTACCGACTATGGATAATTTTAATATCAATCGCCGCCACTTCATTAAGGGAGCTACGGCATCACTTGCACTTTCAGCACTAGGTGCCCAGTCAATGGACATTGTCAATCAGGCCAAGACATGGCGCGTGGGATTGATCGGCACGGGTTGGTACGGCAAGAGTGATCTGTTCAGGCTCATTCAGGTTGCACCTGTTGAAGTTGTTGCTCTTTGTGATGTAGATAAGAATATGTTAAACGGAGCAGCCACATTGGTAAGCCAACGTCAGGCTTCCAAAAAGACTCCGAAACTATACGGAGACTACAGAAAGATGCTTTCTGAAAATCAACTTGACATTGTATTGATCGGATCACCAGATCACTGGCATGCCTTACAAATGATCGATGCGGTTAAGGCAGGTGCTCACGTTTATGTGCAGAAGCCAATTAGTGTTGATGTTATGGAAGGTGAAGCCATGGTTGCTGCTGCACGCAAGTACAAAAAGGTTGTGCAGGTTGGGACACAGCGGAAGAGTACTCCTCACCTTATCGATGCAAAAAAGACCATAGTTGATGCGGGGCTGCTTGGCAAAATTTCTCATGTAGAAATGTGCTGCTATTTCCCGATGCGTAATAACGGCAATCCGCCACTAGAGCCTGTACCAGCTTTCCTCGATTATGAAATGTGGACCGGACCTGCACCGCTGCGTCCTTACGATGGACTTCCCCATTTAAGGTGGTGGCGGACGTTTATGGAGTACGGAAACGGTATCATGGGTGATATGTGTGTGCATATGTTCGACACAGTAAGGTGGATGCTCAAACTTGGATGGCCAAAAAGCATCGTATCGACGGGCGGAATTTACGTGCAGAAGGAAGGGAAATCAAACATTGCGGATACTCAGTCAGCTATCTTTGAATACCCCGAATTAAACTGCGTATGGCAACACCGTTCGTGGGGAACACCTGCAGATCCTGATTATCCGTGGTCGTTCATTCTTTACGGAGAAAAAGGTACTTTGAAAGGAAGTACGATGCGGTGTGACTTTATTCCCCATGGAGAAGGCGGAACAAAGATCCATAAGGATGTCGTATACGAAAAAGAAAAATATCCGGAGGATGTTACGGAAGAAAGAATTGAGCTGAACGCAGCACCGGCAACGCGCTTGCACATGCTTGACTTCATCGCTGCCATTGAAAAGAACGGTCGGCCTGTTGCCGATATTGAAGAAGGACATATCTCTACCGCATGTTGTATCCTGGCCAATATATCCATGAAGCTGGGCGGACGACCGATGGTCTATGATCCCAAGAAAAGGGAGGTGGTTAATGACAAGGAAGCTACCGCTCTGCTGCAAAGGCAATACAGACAACCATGGATCCATCCGCACCCTGATAAAGTTTAATTAAAAGATACTCTTCAAAATTACTATCGTCCGCAGGCTATTCGTAATACACGAGATAAATCATTCATGCTGAAGAATATCTGGTTTGTTTTTTTGTGTCTACTCGGTGCGTTTAGCGTTGTTAGCTGCAACTCTCCGTCTACTGGTAGTAAAGAGGATCCTTCTCCTCCTAAAACGCCGGAGGATGAACTAGCCACTATTGTTGTCGAGCCTGGTATGAAGATAGAGCTTGTCGCATCCGAACCTATGGTGCAGGATCCTGTCGTCATAACCTTTGATGAGGATGGCAGACTATGGGTAGTGGAAATGCGTGGCTTCATGCCTGATATTGATGGCAAAGGTGAACGTGAACGCGTTGGTAGGGTCTCGATCCTTCAGGACACCGACAATGATGGAATGATGGATTCCAGTATAGTTTACATCGACAGCTTGATAATGCCACGCGCATTAGCCCTGGTTCACGGCGGCGCATTAATAGTCGAGGAGGAAGCACTCTGGTTAACGCAGGATACCGACCACGATCTCAAAGCAGACACCAAAACATTGATCGATCCTGATTACGCAGGAACAAAGATGCCTGAACACTCGGGCAACGGCCTCTGGCGTGGACTCGACAACTGGTATTACAATGTAAAGTCCAGGTTTCGTTACAAGCTTATCGAAGGAAAATGGACACGCGACAGCACTGAGTTCCGGGGACAATGGGGGCTTAGTCACGACGATGTAGGAAGACTTTATTACAATTACAACTGGTCGCAGCTTCATGCCGACCTTGTTCCTCCCAACTACCTTGGAAGGAATAAAAATCATACTCCAACTACCGGCATAGATCACGGATTGACTATTGACAGGAGAGTTTATCCCATTCGCGCAAACCCGGCCGTTAACCGCGGATACATTCCGGGAACTCTCGACGAGCAAGGACGACTACTGGAATTTACTGCGGCGTGCTCACCGTATTATTATCGTGCAACTACACTTCCGAAAGAATTTTACGGAAATGTTTTTGTCTGTGAGCCATCAGGCAATCTTATTAAAAGGAACGTTGTTAAGGAGCATGGATTTTTTCTTTCAGCCTATGATCCACATCCTGGTACTGAATTCGTTGCCTCTACCGACGAACGCTTTCGGCCCGTTCATATAACCTCGGGCCCGGATGGCGGGTTATACGTAGCAGACATGTATCGCGGGCTCGTTCAACACGGGGCTTATGTTACACCCTATCTTCGAGAACAAACCCTGACTCGAAAGCTTGTTCAACCG
>DATHIE010000659.1:0-16603 GCA_035316905.1 Chryseolinea sp.
CAATGACCAAGACGGGAAAAGTCAACAAACTAAAACAACATATTGATAAACCCTTTCTCGAGATACACCCTGACGATGCGGTATTAAGAAACATCAGAGAAGGAGATGTGGTCGTGGTAGAAAACGACCGCGGCCAGGTGCGCGTGAGTGCAAAGATCACGGATGAAATAAAGAGGGGTGTCGTGTTCCTTCCCATGCATTGGGGTAAGGTGTTGAATAATGATCTGGGACGCGCCAACAACATTACGAGCATGCGGGTTGACCCGATGTCGAAAGAACCGGACTTTAAGTTTGCGGCTGTTCAGGTAAAAAAATTCGAGAAACCATTTGAAAAGGTGATCATTGCAGGTGCGGGCGCCGCGGCATATCGATTTATATGCACGTACCGTTTGGTCAATCAGACTGATGAGATTGTTGTTTTTTCTAAAGAAAAAGATCCGTTCTACAACAGGGTATTGCTTCCTGAATACGTGACCGATAGTTTATCCTGGGAGAGGTTGCAAAAATTTGGAAAGGGCGAGTTTCAAAAAATGAACGTAGAACTCAACCTTGATAACGAGATTGTTGCAATAGACAGAAATCAAAAATGTGTTGTCGACAGGCATGGGCGCAAGCATTCCTATGACAGACTGATTCTCGCTACAGGTAGCCGGGCCAACGTTCCGAAGGATGCGGCCGTCGATTTGCCTGGTGTATTTACGATGCGAACACGCTACGATGCGGATTCGCTGAAACGCTTGCTCAAACCAGATGGAAGTGTGCTTATAGTGGGGGGTGGACTCTTGGGATTGGAACTTGCAGCAGCTCTTCGGGAGATCGACATTAATGTCTCCATACTACAACTTGGTAGCCGTCTCATGGAACGACAGATCGATAACCTTTCGGGGCAACTTTTGCTGGACTTTGTGGATGAAAAAGATATCAAAGTTTATCTCAACGACCAGGTGCAAGCTATCTACCAGAGCAAGAAAGGAACTGGCCTTACCGCACAGCTTCGAAGCGGACAGGTTCTTGATGTGGACGCTATCGTGTACGCAGTGGGTACAAAACCGAATATTGAATTTGCGCAGGAAGCAGGACTTGAATCCGCCAGAGGAGTTACCGTGAATGACTATCTACAAAGCAGTGATCCGGACATTTTTGCAATTGGTGAAATCGCGGAGCACAACGGTAAGCTCCTCGGGATAACTGCGGCAGCTGAAAAACAAGCAGATGTCGCGGCACGTTTTCTAAATGGCGACGTTCAACAACTTTATGACGGTGCTGTTCCTATGAACATCCTTAAGTTTTCAGACCTTGACCTTTGCGCGATAGGCATCCCGGAGATACCACCGAATGAAGAAGGTTATGATGAGATCCTCTTCATTGACAAATCAATGAGATACTACAAGAAGTGTATTATCAAGGACGATAAGTTGGTTGGTGCGATAATGATTGGCGACAAGTCTGAGTTTGCCGAGTTCAAAGGATTGATTGAGAACAATATCGAGCTTTCTGAACGACGTATGCAGTTGTTGCGATCTGGCAGGAAGTCAGATCCTGTTGTCGGCAAGTTGGTATGTTCCTGTAATCAGGTGGGCGCCGGCAACCTTAAGAAGATGATCGAAGGCGGATGCAGTTCGCTTAATGATCTTTGCCAAAGCTCAGGTGCGGGTCTTGGATGTGGGAGCTGCAAACCCGAAATACAAAAGCTGCTGAACGAAAGTCTTGTGAAGGCCGATGTCAGCAGATAGTAAACGAATATTATAAGTTTAACTTTATAACCTGGAATCATGGAGGAAGTGACAAGTTTACCCGCCGTTGAGGTTCTGAACGGCGCAGCCAGGATGGATACAAAAGATAAAAGTGGACTTATCAGGGCGTTTGTGAAAGGAGGGTTCCTTTCACCCGCTGACCTATTGAAGCTCATGGACCTCTCACGCAGCCTCGGAAATAAATATGTGTTGTTTGGGTCGCGACAGGACATCATGTTTCCTTCGAATGGTGCCGACGAGCAAACCATAGAACGGGCATTCCGGCCACTCAATACGGACTATGAACTGGGAAGCGATCAGTCGGTCTATCAGAATATCGGAAGCTCCTACCTTGCCGTAAATGTCGTCGAGACCATGCCCTGGGTAAAAGAAGATACCTACCACGTTATAATTGACAATTTTGACTATCGACCGAAACTAAAGATCAACATTGTTGACCCGATTCAAAGCATCGTACCCCTGTTCACGGGTGAATTGAACTTTATCGCATCGACGGAGGAAAATTACTGGTATTTATACCTTCGCGATCCACGCAAGGGCAATGCTGTAGAGTGTTGGCCGATGCTGGTAGCGAGTAATGATATCGCAAAATTATCGAAGGAGCTGGAAGACGTTATCCTGAACTTCCTTCCGTTCACGGTGCCGGAGCAATTCATGATCATCAAGAACGCGCGCAGAATTTCTTATAAGAACATTACGGAGCCGTTGAAATTTCCGGAGAATGTATTTCCGTATTATGAAGGGCTGAATGCGATGCGCAACAATCAGTTCTGGCTGGGACTCTATTGGCGGAACAATCAATATGACATCGACTTCATGAGTGCTGCCTGCAGACTTTGCCAGGAGACAAACATCGGCAAGATCAATATCATTCCCTGGAAGGCGTTCATCATCAAGGGCATTAAGGCGACGGACAAGATCCGCTGGGAAAAGCTGATGGGCAAATTTGGGATTAACGAACGTCACTCCTCATTGGAATTGAACTGGCATTTGCCGGTAGTGGACAAGGAAGCACTTGAGCTTAAACGCTTCCTGGTGCGTGAACTGGATCAACAGGATATCAGCACGCACGGATTGACATTCACGATAAGAACAAGTCGTGAGATGTACTATTTCACATCGATTGTTATTGAAAGAGTAAAGGAACCTGAGATCAATCCCGGTGAGCGCTATAATATACTATACGCTAAGAATTTCGATCCGAACCACCCCGAATACATTCCTTATTCGCGGAATGTAAGGAGGGAAATTATTCCAGCTCTGCTAATTGAATTGAGCAAATTATATTTCCGCCAGCTCCACCGTGAGAAAGATAAAGGAAACGAAAAACTTGAAGACGCCCAGGTTAACGGGTCAACCGCCAGCTATCAATGCAGCAACTGTTTAACTATTTACGATAAGAAGTACGGAGATCCCGTTTCGAATATTCCGCCGGGTATTGCTTTTGAAAGACTTCCGGACACGTACAAGTGTCACGTGTGTGATAGCCCTAAGAAATATTTTGTGCCGGTCAGAGATTACTGAAAGTCAAACATTCTTATAAAACGTCATCCTGAGTTAGACACCATGGGTGCATGGAAAAAATAGGCGATTACGTAGTCAAGACAATATTCATCAATTGCCATGAGCTTTAGCTCGTGGACTAAAGTTGAGAATGATCAGGGCTTTAGCCCCAGTAAAAACTATCCATTTCATTGTGTGATCGCTTGGGCTAAAGCCCGGGTTATTTTTTGTTATGAATCCCCGAACTGAAGTTCGGGGCAATTGATTTAATGCAACAATGAATGGTGAAGGAGGGCACGTCGTTGTAAGCTGTGGCCCGTAGTCTCTGCAACCGACTGAATTATATCTTTAACAAAGCAAACCAATGAATCTACCTAACTGCGAAGCATCTCCTCGAATGAGAGTGTGTTTTAATCAGAAGGAGATCCTTCGCTGTGTACAAAGAAGGTGAGCGTTGTTGACTTTTCTATGATAGCCCAATTCGTAATTGAGTATACTACCCACAGCTCATGATGACGGATTTAAAAAAAATTTATCTAAGAACGAATCAATCTATTGCGCGAATCCAATGTGAACGTATCCATCTTCAATTCGCACTGGGAACACAGCAATAGAACATTCTTCTGCATTAAGGCATTCTCCGGTTTTAAGCGAAAATGTTTTCTTATGAAACGGACAGGCCACTTTTGGCTCTCCATCTATCGATCCAATCATACCTCGCGACAGGACCATCTGCATTTTGTGAGGACAAAGGTTCTGACACGCAAACCATTCATTTCTTCTGGAAAAGTTGAATACTGCGATTTGATGTTCTTTATAGCGTAAACATGCGCCCCCATTTTCAGGAAAGTCCGTAACGCGTGCAGCCCGGTACCAAACTTTTACGTCCTCGGTAAGGGTTGGTGTATAGTGTTTTATGTCGTTTAACAACTCCATTGCTGTTTAGTTATTTTTTATTCCAATCGATGGGACTTCGTTGCCCACGCATGTCAACAAACACGAGTGTAGGATCCGGCTCATCGGAATTTACAAAGTGTCTGAACTTTGAACGGAGAGCTGGGTCCTCTACAACTTTTTTCCATTCGCAGTGGTAGTTGGCTATCAATTTTTTCATATCCTCTTCGAGTTCCTCGCCGATGCCCAGGGAGTCATTTACAACAACATCGTAGAGATATTCCAAACCGCCTTCCATTTTATTAAGCCAGGTCGCGGTCCTTGAAAGGGGATCTGCTGTTTTGATGTAGAACATGAGGAAACGATCGATGTATTTTATACAGGTTTCTGTATCGATATCAGAAACCAGCAATTTTGCGTGTTGTGGTCTTGCTCCACCGTTACCACAGACATACAGATTCCATCCCTTTTCGGTCGCAATCATTCCAAAATCTTTTGACTGAGCTTCCGCGCATTCGCGTATACATCCGGAAACTGCGCCTTTGAGTTTGTGTGGCGCTCTCAAACCTTTGTAGCGGTCCTCGATGAAAATTGCGAACGAAACAGAATCCTGTACACCATAGCGGCACCACGTAGACCCTACACAACTTTTGATGGTCCGAAGCGCTTTGCCATAAGCATGCCCGCTTTCAAACCCTTCAGCAACCAACTCTTCCCATATTTCAGGAAGTTGTTCTACTCTGGCGCCGAACATATCTATACGCTGACCACCGGTAATTTTGGTGTAGAGATTGTACTTCTGCGCAATACGACCAATGGCCATCAGTTTCGAAGGTGTGATCTCACCACCCGCGATTCGTGGAACGACAGAATACGTTCCGCCGCGTTGGATGTTGGCGAGGAATCTGTCATTGGTATCCTGGATGGTATCCTGCTCAAGGATTGGTTCGTTCCATATGCTTGCCATCAGTGAAGCGACGGCAGGTTTACAAATTTCGCATCCATCACCTTTGCCATGTGCATCAAGAAGGTCTTCGTGTGTTTTTAAACCTTTCACCTTAATAATGTCGAAGAGCTCCTGGCGAGAGAAGTCAAAGTGTTCACAGAGTGTTTTCTTTACTTTATGTCCCATCGATTCAAGCGTTAGCTTGATCACATCATTTACCAGCGGAGTACATCCACCGCAACCGGTACACGCTTTGGTCGACTTCTTTATGTCATTAAGTGTCTTTGCGTCTTTGTCTTTTACTTGCCTTACGATTTCTCCCTTGGAAACATTTTCGCAAGCGCACAGCTGCGCCGAGTCCGGCAGGCCTTTTACACCATCACCCGTTTCGGCGGATTTGGATCCACCTATAATTAAAGTCTCGGGGTTCTCGGGAAGCGGCATCTTGTTCATCACCATCTGGTGAAGTAAGTTGTATTGGCTTGCATCGCCGATGAGAATTCCGCCTAACAGATATTTTCCATCTTCAGAAATATTGATCCTCTTATAGGTTCCTTTTCGATGATCTTTGAATGCGATCGGAATACTCGGGGCATTATCGCCAAACGGATCGCCAAAGCTTGCTACATCTACGCCGATAAGTTTCAGCTTCGTCGACATATCGAAGCCCGTAAATTGTTTTGAAAAGTCTCCTGTTATCTGGCGGGCTACACTATCCGCCATATCGTAGCCCGGCGCCACAAGCCCATATATCATATTGTTGTATGATGCAGCCTCGCCGATAGCGAAGATGGACTGGTCACTTGTTTCCAGGAAGTTGTTGACAATGATCCCTCCGCGGGGATGAACTTCGAGCTTTGCCGACTTGGCCAGCTCATCGCGGGGGCGTATACCTGCCGAGATAACAAGTATCTCAATATCAAGGTGAGTATCGTCTGTGAAAGTCAGGCCTTCAAGTTTTCCGTTTCCGGCAATCCTTTTTGTATTCTTTCCGGTGTGAATTTTTATACCGAGCTGTGATAGTTTACCGGAAAGGATTTCAGATCCTACATCGTCTATTTGTTTTGGCATAAGGCGCGACGCGAACTCAACTACATGGGTTTCGAGTCCAAGGTCAAGCAATGCTTTCGCAGCTTCAAGTCCCAGAAGACCACCGCCCATAACTGCGCCGCGTTTTACTTTTTTCGCGTAGCTCGCGATCTGGTTAAGGTCTTCGATTGTGCGATATACAAATACTCCGTTGCGTTCAACGCCATCAACATTTGGGACAAAGGCGCTTGAACCTGTTGCCAGCACCAGGTGATCATAATTATCATGGCGACCCGTATGAGTTTTGATTTCCTTTTTTTCCCGGTCGATCTCGGTAACAAGCTCGCCGACATGAAGCTCTATATTATTGTCATCATACCAGGAGGCAGGGGCCATAAGCAGGTCATCGGCGGACGAACCCGAGAAGTAGCTGCTAAGGTGGACACGGTCATAGGCCGGGCGCGGCTCCTCACCGTAAACCACAATTTTTACGTCGGCCGACCGACTACGTAGTTTTTCACAGAACTTATATCCCACCATCCCATTTCCTACGACAATTACTTTGGTCATTGCAAACGATTTAAGTACGTAATCTCCTATTTTTAAGTAATTATACGTATTTATCTCTTTATTTCAAGCAATATCTACGTATATTTACTACGTAAATTATTTAGATGAATCCAACTCTATATATAATAGGAGCAGGGCCTGGAGATCCCGAGTTGATCACTCTTAAGGCACTGAAGGCTTTGAAGAAAGCAGACGTGATCCTTTATGATGCGCTGGTATCGGACCAGTTGCTGGCACACGCGACCCCCAACGCCAAACTTGTTTTTGTGGGAAAACGGAAGGGAAGAAAAGAATTTTCGCAGGAAGAGATCAATGAGCTGATCGTTTTTTATGCATCGCGCGTCTCCTGTGTCGTTCGGTTGAAAGGTGGCGATCCTTTTGTTTTCGGTCGCGGTCATGAAGAACTAGAATATGCATCCAGGAGAGGGATAGCGGTTGAAGTGATTCCTGGAATATCCAGTGCACTTGCTGCTCCGGCTTCGGCCGGCATCCCGCTAACTAAACGCGGTGTTAACGAAAGCTTTTGGGTTATAACTGGAACAGTTTCGTCCGGAGATATTTCAAATGACATTGCATTGGCTGCAGAATCCAGCGCGACCGTTATAATCCTGATGGGCATTAACAAACTGAAGGAGATCCTCTCAATTTTTATCAAAGAACGATCGCCTTTTGAACCGGCAGCGATAATTGAACATGCTACGTTGCCAACACAACGCGTCATCAGCGGGACGGTCTATTCCTTACATGAACAAATTCACGCAGATCAAATAAAAACACCTGCAGTTATTGTGATTGGGAAAGTAGTTGACGAAAGACATGTAGCGGTGGCATACCCCCCTGCCCCCCTCCAGGGGGAACTAAGTAGTAAGTGTATTTAAAGTCCCTGAAGGGGATTTAGGGGTAGTTCCACCCCCTAGCCCCCTCTAGGGGGAACTGGATAGTAAGTGTATTTGAGATTATTGAAAAGAAATGACGAATGACATGACTAAAGCCAATTTAACAAGCGCACTCAAGTCCCCTAAAAGCGATTTAGGGGTGAAAGTACAATACTTCAAATTTGAGGAAGACTTTGTTGAAGACAATGTCCGATGTATTCCGATGATCGTGAGGTTCAAGTTGGATGCATGTGGTATAAAACTAAAGCTGACAGAATGGTCTAAGATGTCAACGGAGCAGCGGATTCAACTTGCTGACTTACCATGCGAGTCCGCGGTGGAAGTTGCTGCTTATGGAGAATATTTACGTCAGCTCATCAAATCGATCACCAGGCAGGATGCCACCGATCTGAAGGTAGATCACAATCCAGGGTGGGCCCAGCTTTCCGATATTCCTGAGATATTGATTGAAAAAGCAAAGGAACTGAACTTAAGTCTGTCACTTGCACAATGGAAAAATCTCAGCACCCTGCAGCGATTTGCATTGATGAAACTTAGTGCTGCAAGTCATGAGAGCAAAAACTTTACAAAGGCATTGAGGGAGTTCAACCTTGCATAGTCGTTAAAGTGTGGTTCAGAGAAGTGGCGTAATGTCTTTAGGATAGTTGGATGTCGTCGCAGAGTCTCCCCGAGTTTCTCGGGCGGACTCTGCGCATTCGATACAAGTGCAAGTCAAATCAAGGCCGCGCATTTGTTCAAGCAGCGTCCTCGAAACGGGAGACACTGCTACGACGACGGAGTTTAATCTTGCATAGTCCGCACCAAGTGTAAGTCAAAGAAGTGGTCCCTTGTCCCTGGGGTAGTTAATATTCAATAGAATTTTTTTATCCGCGGGCTTAACTGTTTTAATTGGATTTGATTCCAAAAACATCCGCGGACTGATGTTTCCGGCCGCCGCGTATGCCTCCAGTTGCGGATAGGCCGCGGGTTCCCATAGCGTTAGCAAGGGCTCTGGGAAATTTTCAGCTTCGTTCAGGAAACAAGTGGCCAATTTTTTTTTGTCCCTGCTACTTAACAGAAACTCTAATGCTGGAAGGTCCACAAATGGCATATCAACGGCAATCACTAACCATGCCTTGTCAGGATGCGTCTGAATGCCGCTAAGGATTCCGTTGATGGGTCCCTCATAATCGAACTTGTCAGGAATTGGGCGGAGGAAGCCAGGCACATTTTGTTCCTTTCGACATGATGTAAACACTTGTTCACATACGTTCGATAACAAGTCAAACAAATATTCGCGCTGAGGCTTTCCTTTGTAATCCAGCAAACCTTTGTCAGTACCCATGCGAACGCTTCGGCCGCCGGCAAGTACTAAACCATAAACGTCTGGGTGAATCATCGTGCCTGTTTCCGTCTCAACGGAATTTATGTAGAATTTTTCAAGCAACGATAAAGGGAGGGCGATTTATAATAGGCTACACGGCAGAAACGGAAAGTAAACCTTCTTTTCCACTGTACGCACTCTGGTCTGAAACCAGCCATGCGGCGCCTAGTGCACTTGCTCTTGGGTGATCAGAGATCAAAATTCTGCGGTCGCGTTCCGCGCGTTTCAGTATTTCCAGAAACAAAGGATTTTTTGTGAAACCACCCACGACGATAATATTCTTTATTTTTTTTCCCGGATCGATCAATTCGATGGAGCGAAGCTGCCATTTAACAAGATAACGTACGAACTGATGGTACGCTTCTTCAACGTTGTTGTATAAAGAGTAATCTGTCTTCTTACTTTGTTTCTCCGGAATTGGTCCCGTTCCTTCCATACCCAAAGGATAAAAAGATCTTGACGCCTCATCTTCCCTCAACAGCGTGTCGTATACTTCTTGATCAAACTTAATGGACTTGTAAAAATCCGAAGATACCTTGAAGTATTTACTCATCGCCTCAGCCTGTACTT
Organism: Chryseolinea sp.; assembly: GCA_035316905.1. GTDB lineage: Bacteria > Bacteroidota > Bacteroidia > Cytophagales > Cyclobacteriaceae > Chryseolinea. Next base: position 9,526 of record DATHIE010000659.1, read on the forward strand.
CATGTTCATGCCCCAGGAATATCCGCGATGCTTTAACAGGATTACCTGCAAAAGTTATATAACAGAGGCAATCCAACGATAACTCTTCCGCGGTCAGGGTATCACTGTTAAATGGATTAAAAGATATATTCCAGGTTCCGGTAGAAAGCAGCAGGAATGGTTCATGTTGCGTTACCAGGTAGGGCATCAATGCAGCAGAACTATCATGGACACCTACGCCCATTCTTATTTTTTTACCATCAACGTTGAAAGTAAAAGTATGATCAGCCTTAGTGATTGCGGGAAACAGTTTTTTCAAACCTTCTTTCTCAACCCAATCGTGATAATCTTTCTTATGAAAATCCCAAAGCATGGTATGGCAACCCACGCTAGTAATATCCGTGAACTTCTGTGCTGTAAGGAGATGGGTGAAGTATTGCGGAAGGTGAAGTGAAGTTTGGACCTTTTGGAATTTAGCCTGTCTTTCCTGTTTTAGCCAGAACAGCTGCAATCCGGAATTAAGCAATCCAAGGAATGGTGATGCCGTTACTGCCAGGATGTTTTTATTGGGGTCGTACGACGAGAAAAAAGCTTTCTCGCAGCTGGAAGGGAAGGGTTTAAGGTAATTGTAAAACGGCTCGATAATTTTTCCACTACTATCCAAATGAACGAGGCTGGCGCCGTACGCCGAGATGTTCGCTTGTGTGACAGAATATCTTTTGTCGTTCGTATACTGCCGGAAAACGTCCTTCACCCAAGAAGATACCGTCGGAAGATCATCGCTGGGAAACCCGTCCTCATCTGTTATCTCCGTAAATGTTTCCGTCTTTTCTTCCAATGCATGAAAAGCTGAATCGAAGATCAGGGCCTTCTTTGTTGTCTTTCCGATATCAAAGATCAGTGTTACTGGCTGGGCGCTCAAGGTGGTCGTGATTTACAGAAATATCAAAAAATTCTACAGGATAGCGGTTGACTGAGGCCAAAAAATTTTGCACACTTTCGGCCACCCTTAAAATAAGGAGTGGCCTGAAGTGCTCAATTATAACCCAAACTTCAAGAACGCAAAGTCGTCGCATTCCACTATCCTGTAATGTCATGTATTGGTGCACTAACCGATAGCGGTGTTCCGGATATTTGAATAACTTAGTTCCTCACAAATACGTCAACCAGAAACGAGATAATATGAATACCTCAATCCTTGAAGTAGTTAACGACCGGGACGTGGCACGTCATCAGAAGCAACTAGAGCACGCAAAGAACCTGCTGGAGTTAAGTGAGAATGCGTTTGAAACGGTCATTAAAAAAATACAGGCATTCCAGGTAGCTGTACCCAGCTGGGCGCTGGGAACCGGAGGCACCCGATTCGGAAGATTTCCCGCGGGGGGTGAACCGAGCAGCCTCGAGGAAAAGATAGAAGACGTTGGATTGATCCGTCATCTTACCCAGGCGACAAATTCGATTTCCCTGCATATACCCTGGGACATTCCCAAAGACGCTAAGGCGATACAACAACTGTTAAAGAGCAATGGATTGATTATCGACTCGGTCAATTCTAATACATTCCAGGACCAGAAGGATCAAAAGCATTCCTATAAGTTCGGGTCGCTTTGTCACACCGACGATGCTGTTCGCAAACAGGCAGTTGATCACAACATTGAAGTTGTGGAACATGGAGTAAAGCTCAACAGCAAGGTCCTCACTGTTTGGCTGGCGGACGGATCGAATTTTCCCGGCCAGCATCACTTCAGACGTGCATTTTCGAGAACGCTTGATTCACTGCAGAAGATCTATCGCGCGATGCCCGCTGACTGGACTATGCTGATTGAGTACAAACCGTACGAACCAAGCTTCTACTCTATGGTGATCCCCGACTGGGGAACATCGCTTCAGCTTAGCAACGGTTGCGGTGAGCGCGCGCAGGTGCTCGTCGATCTTGGACATCACCTTCCTAATACCAATATCGAACAGATCGTGGCGAGGCTTCTGCACTTTGGTCGCCTTGGTGGATTCCACTTCAACGGTTCACAATATGGCGATGACGATCTTACAACTGGAGCCATTAAACCTTATCAACTGTTCTGCATCTTCCATGAGTTGGTTACAGGAGCAAACGATGCACAGGTGAAAAATCCTCCCATTGCCTACATGATCGATGCAAGCCATAATCTGAAGGATCCTATCGAAGACCTCATGAATTCCCTTGAGAATATTCGTACGGCATATGCGAAGGCACTGCTGGTTGATTTTGCAGTGCTTGAAAGAGCACAGCAGGAAAATGATGTTACGCTATGTGAACAGATCTTACAAACGGCCTTTCTTGCTGATGTGCGTCCATTGCTGGCGGAAAGTCGGTTGCGCTCAGGAGGAAGTCTCGATCCGGTCAACTTTTTCCGTTCGCAGAAGGTCCGTGAAGATCTCATCAAACGAAGGGGCAAAACGTCAATAGCTACAGGATTGTAATAATTAGTTTGAAGCGGAATTTGCTGCTTCGTCAAGCATTACTATACCGTTATCGATCAGCTGCATAACACTTGCAGGTAATGATTCGGAAGGAGACGATGTCAATATTTTCCTGACGATGGATGCCTTCTTTTCGCCATTTGCGACAAGGATCGGTAACTTAGCGTCGCGCAAATGTTTCAACCCAAGCGTGATGCCCTGGCTTAGTTGAGTTGCAGTATCAAAGTATTTTTGTCCAACAGTTTTTGTTTCTTCCGCCAACGTGCTGATGTGCGCAACAGAATCAAACGAAGTACCTGGCTCGTTCATAGCGATGTGACCATTCATTCCAACTCCTACCAGCATAATGTCGAGCCCGCCGTTTGTCTCAATGCGATCATTAATTTTGTCTACCTGACCTTTAAGGTCACCGTCCATTCCGTCAAAGAATATGATTTGATGTTCTTTGATAGATAGAGGAACAAAAAGGTCTTTATCCATCATTTCACGACAGGATCCTTTTTGGGACGCTTCAATACCGACCCATTCATCCAGGCTCACGAAGGTACAGTTCTCAAGGTTCAGCTTCCCTGACTTCACATCATCGACCATACATTGAAAAACTCCTAGGGGAGAATGACCGGATGCAAGACATATCAAAGAATTTGGTTTCTTTTTGATGTATGCTGATATGAGATCAGCCGCCGCCCGCGACATGGATTTATAATCCGGATAGACTTTTACTTTCATTTCTTTGGATGCTGCCAAGCAGCTTAGAGCATTCAATTTAATAATATTATTTCACCCAATCTGAGTTTCAGCTTTCTGAGATATCGACCTTTTGATTGCGAATCTTAATTTTGTCCATCTGATTAGCCCTTCATCATCCTTCATTGTGTCATCCCTAACGGGATTTATTTTCTCGCTGGTAATGGTTGCTACCAATATTGTGTCCCTACTGGGACACTAAATACTTACCCGATGCACGTGGAGTGGCGTCGACCATTTTGCCTTATGGGGACAGCATCTCGAAAGGGCGATCAGGTATGGTGTCCCATAGGGACAATATATCGGCAGAAAAACGTTGGCGGTTTTTTTTGAAATCCCTTTAGGGATGACACAAACGCGTTCTAAGTATCAACCATCTTGCAGCGATTGCCTTTTTAAATGTTTGTATTTTTTGCGCTTTCTGCGTGCATTCTTTTGCGGCTTCTGCGGTTAAAAACTTCTTGGGTACACCTTTGGATCACGCACAACCTCTCCTCCGGATAGTGCAGGATAGATTTTTAGGGCGATAACTGTAATATTAGATGAGTATTGATGTTGGCACGGCGCCGATGGAGATGAGAGGCGAGTGTGGGTGTGTGGATGGAGTGTGAATGTCGAATGTCGAATGTCGAACTCCGAATTTCGAATGTCGAAGGAAACTACAATTAACGATTAATATTAAACTCAAAATGAGAACACTACGTATTCTTTTCTTTTTTCTGGTAGTTATTGCAGCAGAGGCCCAGAAAGCACCCCGGCTAATCGTACGCGGCGATGATATGGGGTTTTCACATTCCGGAAATGAGGCGATCATCAAAGCGTATAAAGACGGCATTGAGACTTCAGTGGAAATCATCGTGCCGTCACCATGGTTCCCTGAAGCAGTAAAAATGCTAAATGAAAATCCTTCGCTTGATGTCGGCATCCACATAGCCATCACCAGCGAATGGGATAATATTAAATACCGGCCAGTGTCTAATTGTCCCAGTCTTACCGATGAAGACGGCTATTTTTTTCCAATGATTTGGCCGAACAAAAATTACCCAGGAAAAGCGCTGCTTGAAAACAAGTGGATATTCGAAGATGTGGAGAAAGAACTTCGCGCACAGATAGAGTTGGCAAAAAGAAAAATCCCACGTATTAGTCACATTTCTGCGCACATGGGCTGCTATAATATTAGCGCAGAAGTAAAAGCATTGGCAACGAGACTAGCACAGGAATATAAAATAGACATCGACCTTAAGGACGTGAAGGGTGTAAGCTACTCGGGCCCAAAAGCTACGCCAGAAGAAAAGATCCAAAGCTTTATAAAGATGTTGGAGAGTCTCAAGCCGGGGGAAACGTATATGTTTGTCGATCATCCAGGCTTGGATTCACCGGAACTTCGAGCCATTTATCATATCGGTTATGAGAACGTGGCTGCGGATAGACAAGGCGTTACAACCACGTGGACGGATCCTAAAGTTAAGGAAACCATAAAAAAGTTAGGAATACAATTGATCAGCTATGTGGATCTCAAGAAGTAAACTAGTGCTATGTTAAGTTTGAAATGATGTTTGATTCAGACTATGAGCTTGTTGGAAGAAGGAGCTTTTGAAATTAGAAAGGAAATGCATTTTACCGCAGAGGGAATGCAAATGCATCAGCAGGACTCATTCGTGAGAAGCACGGGAGACTCGTTTGCGTTAACTTGATAGTGCATCGGATGCGCGGAGGGCGCAGACAGCAGTTCTGATCGGTTGCAGTCGCGCAAGCTTGGTCATAGGTAGTCAGCCCGATAAATCGGGCCGGAAAAAAGAAAGTACTAATACCCTAAATCCAAGCAAGGCGCGACTACGCCCCATGGGACCTGCGCTTTGCGGCCTTTGCGAATTAGGTACGTTTTCAAGATAAGATGAATGAACCTCACTGTGCTTCGTACGAGGAAGTCGCTGTGATGCATTCATAATCCTTTGCGTTAAAATGTATTTGTATTGGACTATAAACAACCCACGTCCAGCCTGGGTGAAAACATTCAATCTTATCCGTCAAAATAAACTTAACTTAACACTAGTGGGCTGATGTGTAAATGATGTTCTCTTCTCTTGCACCATTGACGATTTCGTCCATGAGAGTGCCGTTCACTGTCAGTTCTTTGCCTTCGCAATCGAAAACAAGGCAAGCATAGCAGCTGCTTATCCAGGGTTGATGCATGAACGCCACACCGTTGCGGTACTCGATAGCATAAATTACTCCCTTGTAGCTAACGTCCGACTCGGCCTGTCTGATCATATCCCGAAGCCACGGCATTTCGGGGGAACACTGGCATTTCGCCGAGGCAATGGCTATGGCGTGCTCCTCCTGAGGGAAGAGCTCATCTTCTGCATCTTGCTTCGTACATGACATTACAAAAGCAAGCAAACCAATGGCTATGAGTCGCATTATCAGAGTAAAAAGTCTTTTAAAGTAAACAGTTTGTGTCAAACGTTGCAACACGCGGTTTGGACCGAGCGGGCCTATTACCCAATAACAAACACCCGTGCTTAATTCAATTGACCCATTTTATGAGCCAAAGGTTGGGAAATCCTGCTCTCCACAGTATCTTTTAACAGGCATTCAGCACCGTTCATGCTATTAACGCCCCGACATCAAAAAGAAACCCCTCATGAAACGTAAACTCGAAGGACAAATCGCACTTGTAACAGGCGCCAGCTCAGGCATTGGTGCTGGCATAGCCAAAGCATTAGCTAACGAAGGAGCCACTGTTGTCATTAATTACTCTTCAAGCCCGGAAAAGGCAGACAAGGTTAAAAACGAGATCCAATCAGGCGGTGGAACAGCTATTACTTTTAAAGCCGATGTAAGCAATGAAGCAGACGTGGTCTCAATGTTCAAAGAAACATTTAAACAGTTCGGAACCGTCGACATCCTTGTTAACAATGCCGGCCTGCAGAAGGATGCGAAGTTTCACGATATGTCGCTCGCAGAATGGAACCACGTAATCGGTATCAATCTAACAGGTCAATTTCTCTGTGCGCGCGAAGCGATCAAGGAATTTTTGAGACGTGGTGTTGTCCCCGAAAAGTCAAAAGCAGCAGGAAAAATCATTTGCATTAGTTCTGTGCATGAAGTTATTCCCTGGGCGGGCCATGCAAACTATGCGGCGTCCAAAGGAGGCGTAATGATGCTCATGAAAAGCATAGCACAAGAGTATGCGCCTATGAAGATCAGAGTAAACAGTATTGGTCCCGGTGCGATCCGTACTCCGATAAATCACGCGGCGTGGCAAACACCACATGCCTATGAGCAGCTTCTTAAGTTAATTCCCCAAAAAAGGATTGGCGAAGCAGAAGACATTGGCGGCGCCGCGGTATGGCTGGCCTCCGATGATGCCGACTATGTGAACGGCATCACTCTTTTTGTAGATGGGGGAATGTTGTTGTATCCGGGGTTTGAGGATAATGGTTAATGGTTAATGGTTAATTGTTAATTGTTAATGATTGTTGATTGTTGATTGTTGATTGTTGATTGTTGCTGGGCTTCGAATACAAGGATAGCGACGATTGCACTTCTAAACCCCTAAATCCCCTAAAGGGGACTTGAAATGCAAGTGCTAAAAGCTAGTGTAAAAATGAAGGCTTCCAAAAAGACTATTCCCCCTGAAGGGGGTCAGGGGGTGCAGCGAATAACACTCAACACTCAATAATCAACACTCAATTTTCAAGTTGATTGAGTTAAATAAAAATGACTACTTAATGACAGCAGAACGACGACGGCTTATTGACGACCGGGACAAAAAAAAGAATTGGCGAAAGTTTGGTCCTTATCTCACTGATCGGCAGTGGGGCACTGTTCGCGAGGACTACAGTCGCACTGGCAATGCCTGGGAATATGTTTCTCATGAGGCAGCCCG
>DATHIE010000660.1:0-2595 GCA_035316905.1 Chryseolinea sp.
CTTATAGAGAGATATGCGATCAGCGATAACAACGTAGGATATTCCCATTGGGGCTAGTAAACTATTCAAGACATCCCCAAACTTCTCATGGTCCGCATCGAGCGTAACCTTCTCGAGATCCCGAACGATATTGGGACTGTAAGCAAATTTAGTCCCCGCCAGCTTTTCAAGTTTATTCAATGCATTCTTTAGTGGGATGCGCTCAACATTTATCGTTATTTCCTTATCCAAAACACCTTGTGCGTTTGAGCGATTGGAAAAGACCAATGAGCAGCAGAACAAAGTGATTATGAACTGTATAACCGGAATTTTCATAACATTGCTGCCAAGGCAGTTTTTTCATAACTTTATAAAGTTTTGTTTAATGAGTGGAAATTTATTAGCAAGACAGATTGGACATCTTGCCGGATGTCCAACTACCGGTCGGCAGTAGAAATATTGCCGACCTTAATTTTCAGTAATTGTTGTCTTCATATTTATTTGGGCTAGGCCCGGTGCATAACTATTAATAGTGACTATTCACATCCTTTTCCGGAAATAAGAATCTTTGTTCCCTTTACTTCATAATTCGTTCCGGTCGATTTGCAGATGACATCAAGCAAATCATACAGTTTCATCATCGAAACATCGCCCGTAAATGTACATGAAACAAAGGCGGCTTCATTTTCGATGATAATATCGATTGAATAGTTCCGTTCGATACTCTCTTTGACCATAATCATGGAGGCATTGCTAAACACAAAGTCCACCGATTTGTTTGTGGCTGGCAGGGGGTGGGGCTCTTCGACAAGACTTGTGACCCAGTGCTTGTCCATCACAAAATATTCGACCTTTTCATTTGGAGTTAAAATAACGCCGCTTGCATCAGCGCCTCGGTTTAATGTGTTGTCATTTCTGTCTTCCTCATAGACCGAAACCTTTCCAGTACGAACTTCAACTTCAATACTCCTGGCATTCATCGCCGCTTTGACGGTGAAACTTGTGCCCAACACTTTCGTAATAATTTTCCCGCCATGTACGTAAAATGGCCTTTTGCTATCCTTTATAACTTCAAAGAAAGCTTCTCCAACGAGACGGACCTCACGCTTTTGTTCACCCCAATGCTCTGAATATGATAGCTTGGAGTTCGGTTTTAATTCGACCTTGCTGGAGTCCGGGAGCTGCACTTTCAGAATGTCATTTGTCAAATTCTTATGCTCTACCAACTCTCCCCCGGCCTTAACTGTGGACGTCAGGTCCGACGGCTTGAGTGGATTTTCTCCCACGAATAAGTAAAACAGGAACGTTGCAAACAATAAGCTCGCCGCAACCTTTAGCACCAACATGCCAGGCTGTCTGGGTCGTGTTGTTTTTTGTGTGGCACTAGGAAGCTCCTGTTTTATCGTTGAAAGCATGCGCTTGTTGACGTGAGCTTTTTCAAACTCATTCAACTCGAGACTTTCATCTGATATAGTATTGAACCAGTTATTTATTAGTTGAATTTCCTCCAATGAACACTTGCCTTCCTTAGATCGCTGGAGTAATTCCTGTAATTCTGCTTTAGTCATAACTTCACCGATATTGATTGATACTGAATTAAAGACGGGTAACTACCTCAAAATCCTAAATGAAATTGTTTATGGGAATAGATTCGGCGAAGAATTCAGCCTGAATTAACACAACGTATAGGCCCATTAAGAGATATTCCCTGAGGTAAGCACGCATGAATTTTAAAGACTTGGTAAGGTGGTAGCCAACCGTTTTCTCAGAAAGATTCAAATGCTTCGCAATTTTTTCCGGTGCCCAGCTATTAAGCCGGCTGAGCTTAAAGACCTCCTGTGTTTTGCGGGGCAGATTTGATAATCCCTTTTCGATAGCATATGAAAGGTCATCAAATTCTACGGTATCCTGCGTTTGCCGCGAAGCTGATTCGCCATACGCTTTATGGAAGTCCAAATATCTATTAGCGACAAGCGCCGAGTGGATGTGATCGATGACGGCGTTTTTAATGGCGACGCAGAGATAGTTATCGATCTTTTGCGGCTTCAGGGTGTTTCTCTTTTCCCATAGCTTTAAAAAAAGATCCTGAGTCAGTTCTTCGGCAATCTCTTTTTTTCCCAGTCTCCTGTACGCGATAAGATAGATCTTATACCAGTAAAGTTCGTAAATCTTAAGAAAGGCAGCTTCATCTCCCTGGTTAAGAGCTCTTACAGTTTCTTCTTCACTATCGAATGTAACGAACATAAGTGGCGGTCTTGATCAGTTACTCAGCAAGTTTATAATAAAGTAATTTTAAAAACAACATGGGTTTGCGAAGTCGTTTTCAGTTTATACTTTTTATGAAATATTGCTGATTTGGCTTGAGGAGAATTACCCACTTAACCGTCTTCTGCAGATTAAGTGTGATTGGCACATATATATAATGAATCTATAAAATACGATGTTTAAACAAATTCTCTTAGGAGAGACTTTATTCTGGGACAGAACTGACATAGATACCATCAAAATAAAAATCGGATGCACTCTGCACTGCGGGGGTTGATAAATTCACTATCAAAAAAATAACCCGCCAGATCGCTGACGGGTTATCATAATAATTACGCTAGAGCCTTTGTG
>DATHIE010000661.1:0-22813 GCA_035316905.1 Chryseolinea sp.
ACATATGTGTAAATTGGATGCTGTCGTCTGAAGCTCACCCCTAATTGATTACGTGAAAGTCTCGACCACAGCAATTTTTCAGCTAAAGTTTCCTGAAGTCGAAGTTGCTTGGCGGTAGCAAACAACTTGGCCGACGCTCCCAAATACATATCGTGTTTGATGCCCTTCTTTTCTCCCTCGGTCGGTTCTTGTTCGCTCTTGTCGCTACTCATCTGGCAAGTTTAGTGAATTGCTCCAGCCGTTCATTGATACTCCTCAACGGTTTTCATATAGGAATCTGTGAACAACAATATGAACATTTCTATACCAGACTTCACCACAGCCAATTACTTCCCCCTTTAGGGGGTCAGGGGGTCGAAACGAATACTCACTCCGACCGCAGACTATTCACCGGGTTTGACATCGCCGCCTTTATCGCTTGATAGCTTACCGTCAATAACGCGACCAGTGACGCAAGGATCGCGGCCAGCACAAACACCCACCACCCTATGTCTATGTGATAAGCGTATTCCTGCAGCCACCTGCTTGTGGCCCACCATGCAATGGGAAATGCGACTGCATTAGCGATCAATACCAGCTTGATGAAATCCCTGGAGAGAAGTGAAACCAGATTTGGAATCGTTGCGCCTAAAACTTTTCGCACCCCGATCTCCTTTACGCGTTGTTCTGCTGAATAAGTTGCAAGACCAAATAAACCGAGGCACGCAATGAACACAGCAGCAAACGCTACCCATCCCAACAATGCTTGACGTCGTTCGTCTTCTACATAGAATAGCGCTAGCTGATCGTCGAGAAAATGGTATTCGAAGGGTTCACGTTCGTCGTTCTTTACCATGATCGCTTTAAGCTTGTTCAGCGTTTCCGGAATGTTAGTGGCGGAAATTTTTACCGAATAGTAATCAATACTCTGAACTGGATTTTCATTGTAGGCAAGGATAAGGGGTTCGATCTTGTCGCGAAGGGATTGAAAATGGAAATCTTTTACGATACCAATCACTCGGGGTTTGAACGGATTATTTTCAGCAAGACGCTCAAATGCCCCGCCTCTCGATACTTCTTCGATTTCGACAGTCTGGCCAGCTACTTCCGTAATGTTTAACATCTTCGCCAGGGTTTCATTGATTATGATGGTCGAAGAATCAGCACGCGTATCAAAGTTGCGGCCCTGCGCCAACTTAACTTCATACGTCGTCATAAAATCCTTGTCGGCAGCGAACAAGTAAGAGACGTTATCGCTGTCTGTGCTACCCTCGTTTCGTAGTTTCACCCTCCGGATAATTTTCCACTCGCCAGGTACTCTGGAGGTAACAGATACGTTTTTTACCGATGGCACTTTCGCCATTTCGTTTTTCAGCGCTTCAAAGTTTGTTCTCGCAGCTCCGACATTCACATCGATTACTACCATCAAGTCTTTATTGAAACCAAGGTCGGTATTATTGAGGTACTTCACCTGCATCAATAAAACTATCGTTCCAATGATCATCACGGTGGAGATAGTAAACTGAAAAATTACCAGCCCCTTTCTCACTGCCAACCCACCACCTTGAATCTTCAGTCCCTTTAATAAAGCGACGGGCTTCAACCGCGAGAGCAACACGGCTGCATATCCTCCGGACAAGATTCCCATACCCACTACTAGAGCAACAGCAACTAACCAGAAACGATAACCTGTAGCAATTCCCAGTGAAAGTTGTTTGTTGGCAAAATGGTTGAATGCAGGCAACAACAAATTCACAATGAAAATGGACAGCAAGAAAGCAATCACAGTCGTTAACAATGATTCAATCAAAAATTGGTTGACAAGATTACTTTGTATAGCACCAATAGTTTTTCTCACACCTATCTCTTTCACACGACCTGATGCCCTGGCCGTAGTGAGGTTCGTATAATTTATTCCCGCGATAAGCAACACAAATACCGCCGTAAACGAAAACACTTTGATGTACATTGGATTTCCGGTTGGAATAGCGTCAACGTTAGAATTCCTTGCACCGTCAACGATGCCTTCCGAATAAAGATGTACATCCGTAAGTGGTTGAAGAGAGTACGAAAGTTCAGTGCCGGGGTCCGGTTCAAAATTAGAAAGCACCAGCCGCGTCATCTTGCTTGAAATCGAATTTGCCTTCGAACCTTCTTTCAGCAACGCATAGATTGAGAATTCGCCCGATGCCCAGTCAGACTGCATGTTTTCTTTGAAGTAATCGAAATTATAATAGCTGGACTCCGACATCACAGAATTAAAATTGAAACTCGAATTGTAAGGATGGTTCTTTAAGATGCCAGTAATCTTCAACGGCGTCTCCAGGTGACTAAACGCCACATGCTTTCCAATTACATCCGTAGTCTTAAAGATCCGCATCGCCAGATCTTCATTGACAATAATCGTATTCGGTTCTTTCAACGCCGTAAGTCTGTCTCCTTCGATCAATGGAAAATCAAAAATCTCGAGGAAGTGATCGTCAGCTATCGTTACTGTCTCCTGGAAAGGAACCGGGTTTTCTGGATCAACAAGATTTGCACGTCCTGTTCTCATCACACGCGTTGTGTTCTCGACTTCCGGAATGAAGTTCTCTGCTTCTTCTGCAAGTTTGAATCCACCTGCAGCGATGGTGGTGGCCTCCCCTTTTACATTCTTATGTTCTATCAAACGGTAGATCCTATCGGCCTTGGTGTGCTGTCTGTCAAACGTGAGCTCATCAAAGACATACAGACTGATCAGCAGGAAACAAACCAGGCCAAACGTAAGGCCTGTTATATTAAGAGTGGAGTAGAGTTTATTCCTCCAAAGATTTCGCCATCCGATTTTGAAATAATTCTTGATCATACCGTTGTTGTTTACATTTTGATATTCCTTTGCCGATCTTATTATGCCGGGCCTGAAAAGCAACAGCACATCGACGGTGAATAGTATATCTGCTTTTCGTTTACCGGATTTTTTCAGACGTCGCTCATACACCTCCATGAGGTCACCTTCGATGTAATCCTGCATTCCTTCGTCGCAATACCAGCGGAAAAATTTCAGGAACAGCTGGGGCGGATGTGGTTTTGGAGTAGTCATGAATTTCAAACCACAAATTTTGCTTGCCACACAGTTTTCGGAATTGCCTTCCAGAGTGCATCGCGAGTTTCCTTGGTATACTGCAACGCTTTCTTGCCGAGAGCTGTGATTTCGAAATAGCGCTTTGGTCGGCCTGCTCTCTCTTCAGTTGTATCACCCGAGAATGATTTCAAAAGTCCTTTGTCTTCCAACCTTTTAAGTGCTGTATGCAACGCTCCCATACTTACGGTACGCGACAGCCTCGATTCAAGCTCATCTTTTATGGAGACGCTATAAGCTTCGTTGTTTAATATCCCGATCGCGAGAATTACGAGCTCTTCAAATTCTCCTAGCTGGTATTTCTTCATTGCTCAATTAATAAAATCTAAATGTAGGAATAATCGTGCCAAAGCATAAAGACCGTTTAGAATGTAAAATTTATTGGTGTTAAAAAAGTTGGTTGCCCGCTATCGGTCATTGGAGCGGACAGTTTGAATTGAGTTATGAGTTTTGGGTAATGAGTTGGTGCGAGGGCGAGTGTGCGAGAGCGTGTGGATTACTGCGTTCACCGTAGCAACGCCAAGACACAGGCTGGAACTAATTCTGCATTTCTCTGCGGTCCTCTGCGTGGATTTTCTTTTGCGCCCTCTGCGGTTCTGCATTTTTTCGCTCCTTCGATTCGCAAAACCTTGGAAGTCATTCGCATCCTTACTTCCCCTGGAGGGGGTCAGGGGTCCGGCCAAATCTCCGTTTGTCATAACTCTTCCTCCTTTTCGCATAAGAGCGTCGCCGTGCCGGCGCCGTTCAATCCATTAAAAACTAATCAAAACAATGAAAAAGTTAGTCTATTACTTTCTGGTATTTGCGTCAATCGCACTGGTAGCTTTTACGGCAGCGTTTGAACATCGGGGAGGGAAAGGCAAAGAAGCGCCATTCCGAAACCATTCAAATGCGGTGATCATCGCCTGGAACGCGACGGCCTTTGAGACTATGGGACCAACATATAACCCGCTACTGGCTTCGCGTATACTGGCAATGATGCACCTTGCTATGCACGACGCGCTGAACAACATCGCACCTGTATATGACACGTATGCGTATCATCGCGCTGAAAAAAAGGCGGATCCTATTGCTGCTGTTTCGGCCGCCGCACATAGCGTTCTTGTAGGATCATTTCCTGACAAAAGGGAACAACTCGATGCAGCTTTAGAGCGAGCTTTGAAAGATGTGAAATCCGGCGGCGATAGGGATCGTGGTATTATCCTGGGTGAAGATGCCGGACAAGCGATACTTTTAATGAGAAGTAAAGACGGTGCATTCGCAGACCCCGTGGGAAAATTAGACAACCCTGACCAACCGGGATTTTATCAGCCAACTCCACCTACGCCATTTGTCTTCGCACCGTTCTGGACTGCAATGCCAACGTTCGCTCTCAAATCGCCGTGGCAGTTCCGCATCGGTCCAATGCCTGCACTGACCAGCAAGGAATATTCCGAAGATTTCAAGGAGGTACAACGGAAAGGCTCCAAGACAAACAGCACACGTACATCTGAAGAAACATTTATCGCGAATTTTTGGTATGAGTTCTCCGAAATCGGATGGAACCGCATCACTGTAACCGCCGTGCGGGACACAAATCTGGACCTGGTTGCAACGGCACGTCTATTTGCTCTCGTGAATATGAGTCTTGCTGACTCTTACACCGCAGGCTGGGATTCAAAGTTCCATCATAATTTCTGGCGTCCATATACTGCTATCCGGAATGCGGCTTGTGATAACAACGATCAGACAAATGAAGATGCAGCATGGGAGCCATTGCTGAACACACCGCCTGTTCACGATTATCCATCAACCCACAGTGTGCTTGGAAATGCGGCCGCTACCATCCTCGCTGGAACACTCGGTGACCGCAGCTTTACCATGACATCGACTAGCGCTGTGCCTACGAATACTACTCGCACTTTAAAGAGCTTTACGTACGCAGCCATCGAGAACGGAGATTCACGGGTGTTCGCCGGTATCCACTTCCGCTTTTCCTGCGAAAGCGGCCTTGCCCTTGGAAAAGACATCGGTGATTGGATCCTGAATACCAGCTTGAAGCCCAAGGCTAAACCCAAGGCGTAATGGCAAAAAAGATAAAAACCGCGAAAAGGACCTTACAGGAGGTCCTTTTTTGCTTTCGAAACAGGTGTTTGGAAATGAATTGGTTACGTTCAGAAGGCAACAGAACACTGATCCGGCCGTTCAACGAGTCTATATATAATATATCTATAATGAAAAGATCAGAGGTGAAGGAGGAACTTCGGCACTCGATCGGGTCGCTCCTTACGAATAGTCAGACTGGTGAGTTAAACTCGCAGACGGACTTCGGCAAGTTTTACTGTTCCGTGGAAACGTTTGACAAGTTTGCGATCCTTAAGCGCAGCTTTCAAACAGACGGCGAGTCGTTGCATATTCCTTTTTCCAGTCACGAGCCTGGCGTTCAAATGATCTTTTCTCTTGATGGATATTCGTTCTTCAATGATCAATTCGATCCATTCAAGATTCGTCCATCCAGCCATTGCATTAATTACTTCAGTAGTTACAACTGCGTTAACCTGTTGGATGAGCACTCGAGACAGCACGACATTTCCTTTCGCCTCAAGAAAAGTTTTTATGCGGACCTATTAGCACAGCACCTTACTTCTACAGATGACGGGTTGCCGACGATGATAGCACACGAAAAGGAATTCAACACTATGAATCAACACCTCCCAGCGGATGCAGCCGTCCTCGGTATCTTGAAGAACATCCTGGAGTGCCCCTTCGAAGGTGAGATGAAGGAAGCATACTTAAAAGAGCACATCCGGGCGTTGTTCACACTGCAGCTCTTTCATTTCAATGCGTTAGTTTCTGGAGCATCATCAGAGACTGACGAGCGTATCACCACACGCGACCGCGAAGTGCTGCATGCAGTAAAAGAATATATCGACCAGAATTTCCTCGATGCCAATTCCCTTGAGAGTCTTTCAAGACATTTCGGATTAAATGAATTCAAGCTGAAGCTCGGTTTCAAAAACCTCTTCGAAACATCACCAATCCGTTACCTTCAGCACAAACGTCTGGCATACGCGCTTTCGCTGCTTCGGGATACAGACAAACCCATCAAAGAAATCTCTCATGAGATTGGCTACTCTCATCCAGCCAATTTCTCTACCGCTTTTGTCAGAGCGTTCGGCAATTCTCCCCAGAGTTTCAGAAGCAAATAAGAAATATCACCCCGCGGCCACTTTGCCCCGACGCGTCGGGGCGTCTCTGCGCCTGCCCCGAGCTTCTCGGTGGGTTAGCATGCCCACACCCACTCTCACTCCTCATTGATCATTGTTCATTGATCACTGCTTCTGCTCTTCCACAAAATCCACAAACACCTTCTTGATATCCTTATCTTCGACGACCTTATTCTTGCTGTACGCATCCAGTTCCAACAGAACAATACGTTGATCATTCAGCGCCGACCTGAACTTTTCAATATCCTTCTCAAACTCAGGACCACGTCGGGTCACCTTTAATGCATATTTCCGCGCGAAGTCATCACCTGTAGATTGTACTTTATTACGGAGGTCAATGCTGATCTTGATCTTCTCGAGTATACCTTCTTTCGAACGACCAATTACTTCTGTTGCTTCCAGCGTTCCAAATGTTAATACAGTAGTGCCACCTATACCGGCAACCACTTTTGCATTCTGAGGATCATCAACAATAACCGGTGTAAAGCCCGTCACGGCGCCAAGCGACGCATTGACTATAGAACGATTTTTCTTCCCCTTCTTTGCTTTCTTATAGTCGCTATTAAGTTTCTTCTGATTGTCGTCCAACTGTTGCACGAGTATCAAAGCATCCACCAGGTTGCTTCTATACTTCTGAAATTGGTGTGCATCTTTCTTGATCAAATTTTCCGCATCAGCCACTCGCACTTTAACCTTGCGTTGCGTACGGTTGTTTGACCTATCTACGGCATAAAATATCAGTTCAGTATTAACCGCCGTCTGTGTATCGTCCACAAAACTATAACCAGGACTCCATGTCACTTCTGATTGCAACATTGTGTTCTCCTTGAGAATGGATTGAGGAACGCGCTTGTCTGAGGATAGCATCCCCATATTGCGTACATCATCGTCACCGTTGGGATCTGAAACATATAGTTTCAGATTTAGTATTTCGTCTTCCTTGATAGTAAACAGCGAGTCACCCGGAACAATCATGATCTCAGGTGGAAGGTCAAGTTGTGTTTGTGCGATCTTCAGCTTACCCTGTGTTTCCGCTTTTTCGGGCTGATCCTGCACAATGAACTCTACAGTCAGTGGCTGATTTTTTAGCAATGCGAATTGGGTACGCGAAGGATTCCAGGTAAAAGCTCCTTGTGAGGAAAGCGCAGACCCCTCAGGCATCTGTGAAAGGATAGACTTGAACACAAGCGGATCACCATCCGGATCGTAAGCAAAATCACTTTGTATCTGGTACGTATTCAGGTTGGACTGTTTGACATAAACAATTGGCAACTCTTCAACTACTGGTGGACGGTTGATGTGTCGTATCATGAACGTTACATCTCTGCGTTCGCGTTTACCATCCGGCAACATCTGTTGAAAGATCAGTGTAATGTCTTTTGATTTTTGAACGCGGTCAACGAGATCGAATGACGGTGTCCAACGAAAGTGCCCCAGAGAATCGAACTCAACGCCAAGGCCATCGGCACCTTCGAGGCTATAATAAACAGCTTGGTTTTGATGGGTACTCCTGACATTGAAACGCAAGGTTTGATTTTCGTTCAGAATATTCCACCCTGTTGAGTCGGGAAAAATAAAGGAAGAGGCTGCATTTTGAGAATAAGAGGTGAGTGTGGCAACAATAAAACACGCGATCAATAAGATGTTCTTCACTTCGGCTATATTTTAATTACGGTTTCTTAAAATGAGCCGTAAATTTAAGAAGATCGAAAAGTTATGACATGCCACGGATAAAAAAGAAACCCTCAGATAGCGCATTTTTCGATGATGTGTACGAGGTAGTACGATTAATACCGAAGGGACGTGTTACAAGCTATGGTGCAATCGCCCATTTTCTGGGCACTAAATCGGGTGCACGCATGGTAGGATGGGCGATGTACGGATGTCCTCAGGGTTTACCCGCACATCGGGTGGTGAACAGCGCGGGGCTGCTTACAGGCAAACATCACTTCAAAACACCCAATGAAATGCAGAAGCGCCTTGAAAAAGAGGGTATCATCGTCGTAAAAGATAAAGTCAAAGATTTCAAGGACATTTTTTGGGACCCCTCAAGGGAACTTGCCTTCAAATAAAGCCAATCAGAGAATTTTTCCTCCCAGAACTGGAAACGCCAGATTAAGAAAGGGCCTAAATCCGCCAATTCCGCCATTTCTCTCCGTGGCATGGCATTCGTATATGGACTTCCCAAACGGAACAATCTATGAAGACCCTCCTCGCCTTAGTAGTTGCCCTGATGATCGTCACAACAGGAAAGGCCTCCAAACCTGAAGATGCGATCATAATAGGACAGACCAAGAACAAAAGCCTGTTCGTCTACAAGACGCAACGGAAGTTTGTTGGAGCTATGGTTGAAGTTTATACTTCAAACGGCGATCTCCTGACTGCACAAAATCTCCAGAAGCGAAAGCTTATCATCGACTTCGGTACTGCGCTCAAGGATACGTATACCATTCGCGTTGTGAAAGGCGACGATATACGAGAGTTCCATTACATAAAGAGATAATACGATATCACGAACGAGTGATCATCGAAAGATAATAGTGGGGTTGGTTTTTTAATCGGGATACAGGTCGCCTCTTTCGGGGGGCGGCCTTTTCCTTTTTACAGGGATACTGTTCCTTCTGCCGATTTCTTTGATATCAGCCACAATCCCAGGAATGTAATCATTCCATTCGCGATGAGGATCTCGAGACCAAACTTATATCCGCCAAACCACGCCTCCGAATTTGTGCTTAGGACGTACGACAGTATGGGGGAAAGAACGCATATCAATGGAACCAGCTTATCGTTTACTATTCTCTTCGTAAATACCCCAAATGAAAATAGGCCGAGCAATGGTCCATATGTGTAGCCTGCAATATTTAGAACAGCGTCAATCACAGATCGTTGATTGATCTCCCGGAAGGCCACTATAATAATGAGAAATAACAACGAGAAGCCTACGTGCACAATAAACTTCTGACGCCTTCTCTGCTTTTCCTGTTTTTTGTTGAAGTTCAGGAAGTCGATGCAAAATGATGTAGTCAGCCCTGCCAGCGCCGAATCTGCACTTGCGTACGACGAAGCCGTAATTCCCAAAAGGAAAAATATTCCGACGGCTCCGCCAAGTTCCTTCAACGCAAGTCTTGGGAATAGCTCGTCTGACATTTCTGGTAACGGGAAGTTTGTTTTTGCGCTGTATATGTAGAGAAGAGCACCTAACGTGAGAAACAAAAGGTTCACGACCACCAGAATGAGGCTAAACCAAAACATGTTCTTCTGTGCTTCGCCTATATTTTTGCAAGTGAGATTCTTTTGCATAATCTCCTGATCCATCCCCGTCATTGTGATGGCAATGAACGCACCCCCGAGAAATTGTTTCCAGAAATACATAGTCGAGTTTGGATCATCAAAATAAAAGAGCTTCGAGTAGGCGCTGCTTTGAACAGTGCTTATCATTTCAGGGATGGACATACCCAGCTTTTGCGTGATCTGCCACACTGCCACACAAACGGCAGCAACTAGAAAAAGAGTCTGAAAAGAATCCGTCCACACAATTGTCTTGATCCCACCTTTGACGGTGTATATCCAAATCAATACTATAGTAGTGGCTACTGTTACAATGAATGGAACATTCCATGCGTCGAAGAGAAATAATTGCAGTACCGTAGCTGCGAGATATAATCTGAGCGAAGATCCGATCGTTCTCGAGATGAGGAAAAAGAATGCTCCTGTTTTATAGGACCAGAAGCTGAAACGCTTCTCAAGGAATGTATAAATGGAAATAAGATTTAATCGGTAATAAAGCGGCATCAAAATGCCGATGATCACCCAATAACCGACCAGATATCCCATCACAACCTGGAAATATCCGAACCCGATCTTGCCCACATTTCCCGGAACGGAGATAAAGGTGACACCTGACAAAGAGGAACCGATCATACCGAAGGCCACCAGATACCACGGCGATTGGCGGTTTCCCGTGAAAAAAGTATTCGTATCTGCCCCTTTGGATGTGATGATGGATATCACAATCAGCATTCCGAAATACACGGTCAAAATGACGACGACTTGTACTGGAGTCATTGGCAGGAAGTTTGAGACAGCAAAAAATCAGTAAATCAGATAAATTCCAAATTGTAAACTGTTCGGTGCTCCCACAAAAGGCGAAAAAGCCTTAACTTTGCATTTTAAATTCCGAGGTTATGAAGTACGGTTATCAGGAAGAGGAATCTGTGGAATTATTGGAGGTGATTGAAACTACGGACATTGTCGATCTGGTGGTCTTCAATGATGATGTTAACACTTTTGATCATGTCATTTCAACGCTCATCCGTGTTTGCAAACATACACCTGAACAAGCTGAACAATGCACCTTACTTATCCATTATAAAGGGAAGTGTGCCGTTAAAAACGGCACGTTCGATTTTCTCAAGCCAATGAGGGAATCTATTTGTGAAGCGGGTATTGAGGCAAGAATTTTGTGAACTAGTGGATTATCCATCGAGATTAATCGAGAATGCCGTAAACCAGATTGCTAAGCTTCCTGGTATAGGGAAGAAAACGGCCCTTCGCCTGGTATTGCATCTTATCCGTGACAAGGAAGAAAATACTGTAGCACTTACGGATGCTTTAAAAACTATGAGGGCCAACATCAGGTTCTGTAAACATTGTCACAATATTTCCGACAGCGAGATCTGTTCTATTTGCGTCAGCCATAGGCGGGATCGTGCTGTTTTGTGCATTGTTGAAGATGCAAAAGACGTAATGGCCATTGAAAACACTGCCCAATTCAATGGACTATATCATGTAATTGGCGGCGTCATTTCTCCGATGAATGGAATTGGCCCCGCAGATTTGAAAATAGAATCATTAGTGGATCGTCTTAACCATGGCCAGTCGGAGATCAAGGAGGTTATCCTGGCATTGAGTCCTACTATGGAAGGCGACACGACAGCTTTTTATATCAACCGCCGGATAAAAGACCTGGCCCTTCGGGTTAGCGTTATTGCTCGTGGAGTCCCCGTGGGCGGTGACCTTGAATACGCAGATGAAATCACGCTTGGGAGAAGTATCCTGGGACGTACGCTATTTATTTGATAGCCACATTCTCGTCGAGTCTTGAAGCGTAGGATTGGCCGATTTTACCGAGAGATGCCCTCACACCTTCGTAATTCGTCATTAGACATTTAGTCTTTTTTGCCTGATCGATTTCGCAATCAAATTGCAATAACTACCTTTCGTTAGTACCTGCCTATCCTAAATTTTTCGAATCCAACGTAAAGTTGACCTTCCATCTTCCGATTTAAATTATTTTCTTTGCCGCGCTCAATTATGACTATGAACAAACTTTCTAATAGAATCGAAGCTATCCAGGAATCAGCAACTCTGGCAATGGCAGCTAAAGCCCGCGAATTCAAGAACAAAGGCATTGATGTTATAGGCTTAAGCTTGGGTGAGCCTGACTTTAAGACACCTCTGCATATTTGTGAAGCAGCGAAGAAAGCCATCGATGAAGGAAAGTACTTTGCGTATCCTCCTGTCGCAGGTTATCAGGATCTGCGCGAAGCGCTCGCAGCCAAGTATCAAAAAGAAAACAACGTTCCTTACAAGGCTGAAAATTTTGTTGTATCCAACGGCGCCAAACAATCCATTGCAAATACAATGCTGGCATTGTTAAATGCCGGCGACGAAGTGATTGTGTTTTCTCCCTACTGGGTAAGTTATGATGCACTGGTTCGCCTCACGGACGCTACACCAGTTGTACTTAAAGGAGGTCTTGAAAATGACTTCAAGGTGACTGCCGCTCAGTTGCAGGCTGCCATCACTCCAAAGACCAGAGCTTTAATCTTTTCATCACCTTGTAACCCTACCGGCTCAGTGTTTTCAAAGCAAGAGCTTCAGGACATTGCCAATGTGGTGTTGAAACATCCCGGTTTGCTCGTTATCGCTGATGAAATATATGAACACATCAACTTCACGGGTGAGCAGGTAAGCATTGCTTCTTTTCCTGGGATGTTTGAAAGAACAATAACGGTGAATGGTTTCGCGAAAGGATTCGCCATGACGGGCTGGAGAGTTGGATACATCGCTGCTCCCAAATGGATTGCGGATGGTTGTAACAAGGTTCAGGGCCAAATCACGTCTGCAAACTGTTCTATCGCTCAGCGCGCTGCCTTAGCCGCTATTACCGGCGACATGGAACCCACCAACAAAATGGTGGAAGAATATCGCGAGAGGCGAGAAATTGTGTACAAACTTTTGAAGGAGATTCCTGGTGTTAAAACGAACTTTCCTGAAGGAGCATTCTATTTCTTCCCAGACGTGAGCTCATATTTCGGAAAGTCCGACGGCAATTTTACCGTCAACAACGGCGACGATTTCTGCATGTATATGCTTGAGAAAGGACACGTGGCATTAGTTCCAGGAGGAGCTTTTGGTGACGATAATTGCGTAAGGTTGTCTTATGCTGCCTCTGAAAAGGATTTGAAAGAGGCCATGAAACGGATGAAGGCGGCCCTTGCCGAATTGCACTGAGAAGACAGGCTTACATCAGCCTGTTCTTTACCTGCATTATTTTGTCCTCCATTAGATTGAAGAATTTGTTTCGCTCCTTCTCACCGCTGGTGCTGATAAGGATAGACTTTGAGGTTAGGTTGATCAAATAGTCTTCTGTCTTCTTGCAGAAGGCATCGTCCGACGTGGTGAGAATATTCATCGTGTTGCACGGAATAAACGTCATTCGTTTGTCACCCATCCTAAAAAAGATGGTGTTGTCGGCGATCAAAAGGTCATTCTTGTAAAGATTGAATTTACATTCAGGTCGGTCTTTGTATCCAACGGCCGCCCAGCTACGGATCGATTTCACAAGCGATAGATATTCATCACACAATCGAACTGCATATTCTGGCTCTGCAAGGAACCCGCATTCCTGGTAGAATTCAATCTGTCTTAACGTAACATTTAACGTTTCGTCACTCCATATTTCTATACGCGGTGTTTCGCTGTAAAGCTTAAATATCTTGTTTCCAATGGTGATTAATTCTCCTGAAATAAGATCAGGGCTGAACTTTACGCCACGGAGGTTTTCGTGTTTCAACACGGAGCTCATCCAAAAGAACATTTTGAACGGGCCAAGAAGGGGTGAGTT
Source organism: Chryseolinea sp. (assembly GCA_035316905.1). GTDB lineage: Bacteria > Bacteroidota > Bacteroidia > Cytophagales > Cyclobacteriaceae > Chryseolinea. The sequence goes on from DATHIE010000661.1 coordinate 13,433, forward strand.
GAAGTAATAAAAAACAGGTATATCTTTTGCGAAGTAGATGAGCTGTTTTTCGGGAAATGGCAACAACGTCTCAAGGCTGCCAAGAATAGACCTCAGCCATTTTTCGAAGGTGAAGTTCTGCGTATCAACAACGCTGTAATGAAAGGTTACCATATCCCCTGAGTCGGAGATGAGATTGTCTAGCGAAACTCCATATCGAAGGCACAGAATTTTTGCCTCGTCAAGTGACAGCACAGTCTCGCCTCTTATTCGGCGGTAGGCGCTGTCGCGACTAATATCCAGGATTTCAGCAAGCTCGTCAGCAAATGAAATATTGGGGTTGAGTTTCTTTTTTACCTGTTCGAGAAAAACCAATTGTATGTTATCCGTAACAGTCATTTGCAAATAATACTACTAAACTTCGATGGATTTGCAAAAAACACAAATACCCGGTTCCATTTAAATTTTTGACTATTTCTCACTCAAATGGCGTAAACGGCACCTACCGGTAGCTTCGGGGATTTTCTCAATCGATTTAGTAAAAATTTGCGGCAGATACTCTGTTGTATTTTTCGAAGAACAATTCCCATTCATCAGGACAAGTTGCCTCGACAGATCACAGAAGTCAAAGTACTTTAGGTACGTGAACGAACGAAACACTTTTCAAACCCAGTACTTATGAAACCCAACGTAAATTTTTTCCAATCCGACTTGGTCCCGGAACCCGCCAAGTACAGTCCCTCCCCGCCATCCACGATCCTGGTCGTTAACGGAAATGTCGCCGTGCGCGAATACCTTAGAAAGACTCTCAACTGCACATACCGGATAGAAGAAGCCGGGGATGAAATCGACGGACTCCGTCTGGCAAAACAAATCCTCCCCGACCTCATTATTGTAGACTTCAATGTCCCAGCCAAGGGTGATCCGTTGTGTTTCCAGCTCAAAGGATGTGAAAGGACAAGTCACATTCCCGTTGTGATCCTCACGCATCAGGAGAACCAGAACAATAGGGTAAAGAGTTTTTATCTCGGCGCCGATGATTTTATGAACCTTCCGCTTCAGGAGATGGAGCTGCAGGTTCGCGTCCAAAATCTCATACAATCGCGTAAAGCGCTTTTTCACAAGTTCAGTCACCCGGTTGAATTGAAACCTGTTGCGATCGACGTGCTTTCGGAGAACGAGATTTTTCTTAAGCGCATCATAATGGTGATCGAAGAGCACATGTCTGACACATTGTTTGGTTCAGAACAGTTCGCCAGGGAAATGGGACTTAGTCAGACTCGACTCTACAGAAAGCTAACCTCACTCACTGGCTATGCGTCTAACGACTTTATCAGGAGAATGAGGCTTCAACGCGCAGCCGATCTTTTACAAAGACAGGTTGGCAACGTAAGCGATGTCGCATACCGCGTCGGCTTCAACAGTCTTTCTTATTTCGCCAAATGCTTCAGGGAATTTTATAAATGCACGCCGCGTGAGTACGCAAAGCGCTTTCTAAACTGATTTCAATTGTAGTTTGGGTTAGTCGACCGTCATTTTCTGAAAAGAGATGACGGTTATTTTTTTATGTTATTCTCGATCTGTTTCTTTCCGGCAACGACCAGATGGGTAGCCTCATTCTGATTAGTGGAATTTCATTTTTGTGTCCGGCCCGAAGTATCGTCTCGATTGATTTTCCTCTATTAAGCGGCGGCTCCTGCCCATGGCTATCCCGGGTGTTGCCGTGAGTGATTTTTTGCTCCCGGACTAAAAAAGCGAGCAAAAGAGAAAAATGAGCAATAAATCACAAATAGGCCTATGAATGGTCGTCCTGTTGGCCATTTACCTCCCCCTTAGGAACGGCTTGTAGTATATTCCCTTAAAACGAGGATTTACCGCCATAAACCTTTCCTGATCGGTTTTAAATTTCATTCCGTAACTTTAATGCACAATTTGCGGATCTTGAAAATTTTAGAAAACATACCGGGGACATGGAAGCGTGCCTATTTGTGGCTGTGTTTTTGGTATGCTATCAACTACGTGGTCGGAACTTTTATCGAATGGAAGCTCACGACGCCCCACACCTATGTTTTCTGGAATGCCCTTTATCTTTTCGAGGCGCTCTGTATACTGATTGTCCTCATCTTTTTCTATAGCAACTGGCTGTTTAAGTTCAGCATCTATGTCCAGGTGACAGGCCACCTCGCCGGCGCCATGCTGCACTTTTTGATCATGGGTTCGCTGTCCTATTACCTGGAGAACCACCTCGAAGGATTTATTGGCTGGGATATCTGGAAGGATCACTTATTAAGTCTTTTGAAATGGGAAGGTCTCCACTTTCATGATCAATATATCATCACTGTAGGGGTCTATTATGTGATCCGGTATTTCCAGGGCCTGCAGAGACAGGAACAGGAAAAGAGCGAACTCGCGCTAAAAAATCGTGAAATGCAGATTTCGTTGTTGAAGTCCCAGATCAATCCGCATTTCCTCTTTAATACGTTGAACTCCATCAACACGCTTATCGGGTCGAGCAAAGAGCAGGCAAGAAAAGTTATCACTCAGCTATCGGATATATTCCGATATGCGCTCGACTCACATACCGATCAGATGGTGAAGCTAATTCATGAGCTTGATTTTATCGACAACTATATTCGCATTCAACAGGTGCGCTTCGGTGATCGTATGAAGTTTGTAAAACAGGTTGACTTTACCTGCCTTAGCGTACATATTCCTCCCATGATCCTTCAACCATTGGTTGAAAACTCAGTGAAATATGGAATTGCTCCGAAAGATGATGGAGGCACAATCATCCTTACGGTGAAACGTTTCAACAACATGATCTTTTTCGAGGTTAAGGACGACGGGCTCGGATCAAACGCAAAAAAAGTCATGGACGGAAGTTCCAGTGGTGTCGGATTGAACAACACTGATCAACGCTTAAAAAGCATTTTCGGACCTGGCTCAGGATTGCGTATACGCTCCAACGAGTGGGGATATTCTGTCAGCTTCTTTATTCCGTTTGAAGAAATAAAACAAGAGCAACTAACTGATTTAAATAAAGCCGTATGAACATAACCTGTGTTATTGTAGACGATGAGAAACTAGCGCGTGACCTGTTACAGGAGTACTTACAACAAATGCCTAACATTCAGGTTTTGGGAGAGTGCTCTAAGGGCAAAGACGCAGTTGATACCATCGACAAATTAAAACCAGATCTCGTTTTTCTGGACGTACAAATGCCAGGCATGACAGGATTTGATGTACTGGACGAAATAACTCATGACCCGTACGTCATCTTTTGTACAGCCTATGACCAGTATGCTATTAAGGCATTCGAGAAAAACGCCGTTGATTACATTTTGAAACCGCTGGATCAGGAACGTTTTAAACTCGGTGTTGAGCGAGCCATCAACCGCATGAAGGTTGAGCAGAACAATGTGGGCGAACTGCTGCGCAACCTGAAAACCGAAAATAAAACTTCATATGATTCTCACATCTTCGTACAGAAATCAGAGAAGTTGTTGAACCTGCCAGTCGATGAAATTGTATATCTGGAAGCTTCAGGAGATTACACCATTCTTACAACTAAGAACGATCAGTTTGTAAGTTCATCTGGTATTGGTAAGCTGGAGGAAATTTTGAATCCTGAAATATTTATCCGCGTTCACCGAAGCACAATCATAAACATCAACAACCTCAAAGAGATCGAGAAACATTTCAACGGAGGTATGGTGGTAAAGATGTTGAACGGCAAGAGTTTCCCCGTCAGCCGGACGTACGCGAAGCTTATCCGTAAGAAGGTCGTATAACCATCAGGAAAATAGTAACGAAAGCTGCCCTTAATCTGGGTGGCTTTTTTTATGCCTTAATTTTGATTGTATTTGCCCGTGAGCGGAGGTATTTATCTCGGAGCTTTCGAGAACTCCTGCGGAGTATTGCCCAATGTTTTTTTAGCGATGATCTTTCCCTCTTCCATCATTATCCCGGCAACGAATTTTACCTGATCAACAATCTGTGGCCAATTATTTGCGTCAATAGACCGCGCAACATCAGTCGGATCAAAAGTCCTATCCGGTCCCCTCTCTTCGGCTAGTCTAAGAATCGCGCGACGTATCTCCTCTGCAAAAACCATGTTTTATAACTCTGCTGTTACATCTGCTAAACAGAGTGCAAAGCCATATGGTTCAAAACGACTCGCCAGGTAAATGAGAAACAGTCCTCGACTGCTGTTGCGGATGTTGATCTCCCGTCGTACTTCGCTAATATTGTACCATGAACGTCAGTGGCTTTATTTCGAGGCAGGCCGAACCAAACATGGGAATAATGACCATCCTCCGGTCGTGGATTCTTGATCTTGGTCGTCATATCGAAGAAAAAATCAGCAACAGGATCCCTTACTTCTCATTCTTCGGGCCCCTCAGCCCTACCAATGAGGGCTTGGAGCTTGGATTTACCAAAGGCTACGTGCTTTCTGACGTCGACCGTATCCTGGAACCCAAGGGGCCGCGCAAAACGGTAAGGTCTATTACACTTTACGGCCTCACATTCCAGGAAGAGCAGGAAAACGCCATCCGCCATGTCCTGAATGAGACTGCTATTCTCAACGAATATCGGTTCAAAAGAAAAGCTCCTGGGAAGAAATGACGGACAGCGACACTCTCCCTGACGAGCAGGACGACGAGCTCTTTGAGCACCATCGGATCATCGCAGACCCAAAACAAGGCCTCATCCGCATTGATAAATTCCTCTTTGCCCGCCTGCCCAATGTTACCCGTACGAAAATTCAGGCTGGCATTAACGAAGGATTTGTCAGAGTGAATGACAAGGAAGTGAAGCCAAACTACAGGATACATCCTAACGATATCATCACGGTGTCTCTGCCGGAGCCTCCGAGAGATACTGAGGTCGTGCCCGAAAACATTGCGCTATCAATTGTATTTGAAGACGAACATTTGATGGTGATCAATAAGCCTGCGGGAATGGTGGTCCATCCAGCATACCAAAACTGGACCGGCACATTAGTGAACGCATTGGCATATCATTTTAAAAATCTCCCGCAGATGCCAGGTAATGATGGTCGCCCCGGACTTGTTCACCGCATAGACAAGGAAACGTCTGGGCTACTGGTAGTCGCAAAAGATGAGAAAACGCTGACGGGCCTGGCTAAGCAATTCTTTGATCACACTATTGAGCGCCGCTACTACGCGATAGTCTGGGGTGTGCCCAACCCTCCAGAGGGAACTATAGATCAGTTCGTAGGTAGAGGTCTGAAGGACCGAAGGATCACTACGGTATTTCCAAATCGTGAAATGGGCAGGGCCGCGATTACACACTATCGCTTGCTACAGGATCTGCGTTACGTTTCCCTTGTCGAATGTAAACTTGAAACGGGACGAACCCATCAGATCAGGGCGCATATGAAATTTCTCGGTCATACTCTTTTTAATGATGCAACGTACGGTGGAGATCAGATCCTTAAGGGCACCACCTTTTCAAAATACAAACAATTCGTAGAAAACTGTTTCAAACTCTTGCCGCGGCAGGCATTACATGCAAAGACATTGGGATTTGTACATCCCATTACAAAAAAATTTCTTCAGTTCGATTCAGAACTTCCCGAGGATATAAAAGATGTAATTGAGAAATGGGAGAATTACGTGAAGTACAATTGACGAGTCCGGATGATTCTCGGCGGGATTTTTGGACTTTTTGAAGACAGTAAAGGATACAACAGTGCGCATATACGCACATACATTCGCGAAGCAGATACCAAAAGGATTAGAATGCCGACCTCAGCTGGCCTCTTTTTCCTAATGCAGAACGTATCTCCTTCATTGCTTCCTGTTTAAACCTTTTATAGGAAGCTTCATCGGGCGTCTTGTACATAAGACCTTTGATGAACTCTAGTACCTTCTCTGTCTGAGTCGAATCGAGCGAATCAAGCGACTCTAGAATCTGATGTTTCTGATGAAAAGATGTCATAGCAATTAGTGGTTGTTTGACAATACAAATAACGTAAATAAAGGCGCTGTGGTTCAACCGTTTAGGTAGTTATTAACCATATGACAACACAGGAGTAATATTGACCCTGCAAAAGTTGGATTTTTAAACGCTTCCAACGTTTGTCCCTCCCAACTTCTTGGTATGTTAGCATATAGTTTGATTGACAATAACCACCCCCCTTTGTACCTTTCAAACGTTACCAATAAATCCTTTATGTCACGCACGTGTAACCTGTCCCTGATTCTTATTTTGGCGTTGGCCATTGGCCTGTCTTCATGTAACAAAACCAATGCGCCGACGGAGCATTCCGTGGAAAGCTCGCTATCAGACCTAAAAGTACATGACGGACTCACGGTAACGCTGTTTGCCTCCGAACCAATGTTCTCCAACCCTACCAATATAGCCGTCGATGACAAAGGACGCGTATGGGTCTGCGAAGCTTATAACTACCGCAATCAATACAATCCAAAGAACCCGGTGAAGGCGGAAGGCGATCGGATTATGATCCTCGAGGATACTGATGGTGATGGCAAGGCAGACAAGAGCACAGTTTTCTATCAGGGAACTGACGTAAACTCCGCGTTGGGGATTGCGCTATTAGGAAACAAGATCATAGTGTCTTGTAGCCCCAACGTATTTGTGTTTACCGATGACAATGGAGACGATATTCCTGAAAAGAAAGAAGTCTTCTATCGCGGTATCCAGGGACTTCAGCACGATCACGGAATGCACTCTTTTGTGTTTGGACCCGACGGAAGGTTGTACTTCAATTTTGGAAATGAGGGAAAATCACTCCTAACAGCTGCTGGCGATACGGTGGTGGATGTGAACGGTCACAAGGTGGTCACAAATGGAAAACCATTCCGGGAAGGTATGGTCATGCGTGCGTCAATGGATGGATCAAACGTCGAAGTATTAGGCCACAACTTTCGCAACAACTATGAAGTTGCTGTTGATCCATTTGGAACCTTGTGGCAATCGGATAACGACGACGATGGTAACAAAGGAACGCGGATCAATTACGTGATGGAATATGGAAACTTCGGATTTCGTGATGAGATGACCGGAGCGAGTTGGAGTGCGCGCCGTACGAACATGGAAAAGGAAATTCCGTTGCGTCACTGGCATTTAAATGATCCGGGGGTAGTACCGAACATTTTGCAGACGGGCGCCGGTTCTCCGTCCGGAATTCCGGTCTATGAAGGCGACATGCTCCCCGAAGTTTTCCGTGGCCAGCTTATTCACGCAGAACCCGGAAATAACGTCGTCAGATCCTATGTGATAGAGAACGATGGTGCGGGTTATAAAGCCACCATTGTCAATATCCTTGAATCTCAAAAGGATCAATGGTTCCGACCCATCGATGTGGCTGTTGCTCCAGATGGTTCGTTGTTTGTTGCCGATTGGTATGATCCAGGCGTGGGTGGCCACCAGGCGGGGGACGTGGACCGAGGGAGAATTTACAGGATAGCGCCAGCTAAAACCGACTACAAGATATCTCCCGTAGACGTTGCGTCTGTCGACGGAGCCATTGCTGCATTGCTAAATCCCAACGCGGTAATTCGATTCAAGGGATGGAAAGCGTTAGAGTCGCAGGGCGATAAGGCGGAACCGGCGCTTCAAAAATTATGGAGCTCATCCAATCAAAGACATCGGGCACAAGCCCTTTGGTTATTGTGCCAGATTTCGGGAAAGAAAACAGAATACGTGAATCAAGCTTTGAAAGATCCTGATGCTAATATTCGCATCACAGGGATCCGGATTGCTCGATTGCATAAGATGGATATAATGCCCATAGCAGAGGGCCTGAAAAATGACAACTCTCCCCAGGTCAGACGCGAGCTGGCTCTCGCTCTGAGAGGGAACAAGTCGCCACAAGCGGCAGAGTTGTGGACGGACCTCGCACTTAAATATGATGGCAAGGATCGCTGGTATCTTGAGGCTCTTGGAATTGGAGCGGCCCCTGAATGGGATTTGTACTTCAAAACATGGAAAAGCCGCGTTGGTAAAGATTGGACTTCGTCTGCGAACAGCGACATCGTATGGCGAAGCCGTGCCAAAGACGCATTGCCAATGATGGCGGAACTGATCAAGTCATCCGATGATAAGGAGATGTTGAGATATTATCGCTCTTTTGATTTCCAAACAGATCCATCCAAACAGAAAATTCTTGCACAGCTGGTCCAGGAAACGCAAGGTGAACGTGTATTGTATGCCTTGAAGCATATGGACCCATCCAAATTGAAGATGACCCCATCTATCACAACGGCACTAAATAAAGTGCTTGATGATAATAAAGGAAAGATTGAATATGTCGAGCTGGTGACTTCGTTCAACCTGAAAAACCGGTCGAAAGAGCTTTTGAACCTTTGTCTTCAATATCCCGACAGTCTTGTTGGCAGAGAAGCGGCCCGGACATTGTTGAAGTGGGATGCAACTGATATGATCAGTAACGTATTGAATGGAAATAATAAAGACCAGTCACTCGCGATGATAAAGACGTTGCGGCCCCACATGTATAATCAGAAGACAATTGAATTAATGGAAGGTGTAATGCTCGATAGTACAAGAGACATCGAAGTTCGAAAGCTGGCTGTAAAGTCTTTCGGTGGTCCATGGCAGTCTGAAGACCGGTTGCTGGCGCTTGCAAAAGAAAACAAGATCCCACAAGATCTGCATACGGCTGCGGGTGGAGTGTTTCAAACCGCATGGAGGGCAGCTTTACGTACAGAGGCTGCCACCTATTTGAAACTGCCGGCTGCCAAAGAAGGCGCTTCACTTCCTCCAATATCAGCCATGGTTGATAAAAAAGGCGATGCCATTAATGGAAAGGAAGTATTTAAAACGCTGTGCCTCAACTGTCATCTTGTTAAAGGCGAGGGCGTAAATTTCGGACCTGAGCTGAGTGAGATCGGCGACAAGTTGTCGAGAGAAGCATTGTATACATCCGTGCTATTTCCGGATCAGGGTATAAGTTTCGGGTTTGAAGGCTATCGCCTTGAGTTGAACGATGGTTCTACTGCTGTTGGTAAAATAGCATCCGAGACAGCTGAAAAGGTCGACCTTCAATACATGAATAATCAGCAGACCGTCGCGAAGGAAAACATAAAGTCGCGGATGAAGCTGGAGAGCTCGTTGATGCCGTCGAGTTTACAATCGTCGATGAGCGAACAGGAGTTGATTGATCTCGTTGAATACCTCTCGGGTTTGAAAAAAGACGAACGACTAAGTAAGAATTGATCCTCGAACTTGGCGGTCCTAACAATATCCACTCCGGCTCTCCATATGTCGGATCGAGTAACCTCGGATTAACACCCGGACAATCAAGCCTTGATTGATCATTGCTATTGATCCACTTTCTTCTTCTTCAAAAGGTTCTGAATCTTCTTCTTGGCTTCGTCTTCAACCTGTTTCTGG
>DATHIE010000662.1:0-39486 GCA_035316905.1 Chryseolinea sp.
AGCTACGGTCACCCAATCGATCTTGTTTGAAAATGCTTCGTGTCTGCTGTTCATGATCCAATCAATCCAAGAACTTACCCCTTAAAACATATTCTTCTATCTGCGGACGTTTGGTGCCGCCATATAAGTACTTCTCGATCATAAGGCTCGCTATTGAAGCTGCCGCTCTAGCACCCTGCCCCGAGTACTCAACATATACAGACACCGCGATCTTTGGATTTACTTTTGGTGCGTATGCTATGAATACCGAGTGATCTGGTCGCGGTTCATTTTGAACAGAACCCGTTTTGCCACACACAATAATGTCTTTGAGCTTCGCCCTGTACGATCCAGTCCCTTCCTCAACCACGTTCTGCATGGCATCCGCTGCGACGCGGAAATAAGTTGAGTCGATAGTTGTAAAGTGTCTTTCTATGTACTGCTCCAAAGGCTTCCCTGAATCGCCGATCGACTTTACCAGGTGAGGTGTTATGTAATATCCTTTGTTTGCGATCGTAGCGGCAAAATTTGCCATCTGAAGAGGCACCACCATGTTCTCACCTTCACCAATGGCAATCGAATAAATATTCGAAAACTTCCACGGTCTGCCGCCATATGCCCGGTCATAGTAGGCTGGGTCCGGCACGAGCCCTCGCTTCTCATTCGGCAAGTCTATTCCTAAGCGTTTGCCGAATCCAAAGCTGCCGATGTGTTTTGCCCATTCCGCCAAACCGATACGACTGTCGTCGAATGGATTGTTTGAAACTCCCTTTTGGAGCATACGGCGAAGCACATCGCGAAAATAGGGATTACATGAGTTTGTGATTGCACCGCGCAGGTCTTCGTTTGAATGCGGACCATGACAATCGATAATTGAACGATCACACCGTATACGTGTATCTTCTTTGATAACTCCCTCTTGCAAGGCGACCATCGCCTGGGCGATCTTGAAAATAGAACCAGGACGATATTGCGCCATTAGAGGACGATTGAACAACGGCTTGTTTGTGTCGTTACTGATGAGTACATAGTTTGAGCTATACCGACGACCAGTCAACAGGGTCGGATCATATGAGGGGCCTGAAACCATTGCCAGAATTTCTCCAGTGGAAGGTTCAATTGCGATAATGCTTCCCGACTTACCTTTTAGAAGCATTTCACCGTATACCTGTAAATCAAGATCGATTGTGGCGGTGATATCCTGGCCCGGGATAGAAAGTGTGTCGATTGCGCCATTTCTAAAAGATCCTTTTACAACTCCATCAACGTTTCTAAGGCTATACGTCACGCCCCGCTGACCTCGGAGGTAATCCTCATAATAAGCTTCAATGCCGCTTTGACCTATGTAGTCACCCTGCTTGTAAAACCCACTCTTGTCCTTCGCCAACTTGGTTTTTGAAATCTCGCTTACATATCCGATCGCATTTGCGGCGGCCCGTTCATGGTACGCCCTTGTTGTTCTTGCCTGAATATAAAAGCCTTTGAATTCATCAATGTTGTCCTGGATCTTGGCAAAGTCCAACGTGGAAAGTTGCGTGAGAAAAGTAGTCGGCTTAAGCGGCGAATATTCACGTTTGGCTTTGAGTTCCTTAAACTTCAATCGCAGGTCAGCCGGAGTCATGTCAAATACTTCTAAAAACCGGGCTGTATCAAGGGTCTTGACCTCTTTATGAATTATCAGCAAGTCAAATTCTGGAGTATTATAAACTACCAGTTTTCCATTGCGGTCTTTTATCAATCCACGTTTCGGATAGTCTACCGTTCTAAGGATGGCATTGCTGTCCGCTAACTCGGCATAACGGCTATCCAGGATCTGAATAAAAAAAAGCTTGATCAGGAAGATAATGCCTACCAGGACAATCGCGATCTGAATAATCTCTCTCCTTCCTTCGTTCATTTTGTTGGTGCGTTTAGTCTACCAATTCAGCACTACGTGTGGAGGTGTGTTTGATCAATAGCCAGTGACGGAGTCAATAGCACGACACAAAGCTAGCGAGGCCGGCGGCTGGGAAACAAGAACTGCGCAATTAAAATTACCAGCAGTGTAAACAAAGCACTGGTTAGGATCTTCCATAGTGTAAACCAGAACATGCCAAATCCTCCTGCCTCGGTAAAAAACAAAACGCCATGGTGAAGCAATACCATCGGCGTGGCGTACACCATAAACCATTGAACACCGTTTAATGCCAGTGACGGCACATCGTTGCTGTCGTAACCTCCTTGTGGCGTGAGATTGTTAAGCCAGTAATTTCTCACGTACATGATGAGCACACAAGCGAACGCATGAAGCCCAAGGCTGTCGTAGAACATATCTACGGCAAATCCCATTATAAATCCAATTCCCATCAACGCCAACGGGTTGGTTTCAACAGGAAGCACAAGAAGATAAGCAACGTACAAGAAGCAGAAGGCGGTATGAAATAGTACCACGTTCTGAAGTATCAGCACCTGATACAGCAAATAGATAAAAAAGGATACTATTTGAAGAATACTTACCCTGCTCATCTTTCAAGTTTAAGGATTACCTGTTCGACCGAATCCTGTTCTTTTTGCCGGTGGTTCTTCACCACGTTCACAAACGAAAGTTTTCTGAAGTCCTGACTTAATTTCACCTTGAGATCATAGAACAAGGCTGCCTTATTGAGCTTTACATCATCGATTACACCAATCATTACTCCTTCCGGGAATATGGCGTTATATCCAGATGTTATTACCGTATCGCCTTTCACCGGTGCAGCATGTGACGGGATGTACTTGAATTCGACAATTTCAGGATTACGACCGTCCCACTGAATAGTCCCGAAATGTTCGGTCCGTTTTAATGTCCCTGAAACCATTACATCGATATGCAGTATGGAGGTAACGACACTATAGTGAGTCGACACGATCTTCACCTTCCCAACCGCTCCCAGGGTACTAATGACGGCCATACCTGGCTCAATGCCCGCATCCTTTCCCTTGTCTATTGTGATAAAATTTTTAAAGAAGTCAACGTGATTGTTTACAACCTTCGCACTGATGAAATCATACTTATGAAGAGCTTTCCCTGTTGTATCGACTCGCGTGATGGCAGTCGAATCGATCACGATAGTATTAGTAGGATAGACTTGTATTCTTTGTTGTTCCAGGGCTTGTTTTAAAGAGGCATTTTCTTCCGCCAAAATTCTGTTCACTTCACTTAGCTGGAAATAATCCCGGACACTTTGGGAGAAGCTATTCATTGTAGCTACCACGCCGTTGGATGAATTAAAGAACTTGGTGCCCTGGTACGCGTTATTTTCGACAATAAGCCATGCGCAGAAAATTTCCAGCAATAGAAAAGTGAAAAATGCCCGGTTCTGGTAAACAAAAAGAATGAGCCGTTCCATGGCTTATGTCATCAGTACGGCTCGGTATTGTTGAATGTTCTTCAGAGTCTGGCCCGTACCACGCACGACCGCGCGCAGCGGATCATCCGCGACATGGATCGGTAGTTTGGTTTTCAGAGCTAATCGTTTGTCAAGGCCTCGCAGTAAAGCTCCTCCCCCAGTCAGATAGATCCCGCGTTCGTAAATATCAGCCGAAAGTTCGGGCGGTGAAGTTTCAAGGGCTTTCAATACAGCTTCCTCTAGTTTTGAAACTGACTTATCAAGCGCGAAAGCAATTTCCGAATATGAAATCTTGATTGTTTTCGGAATACCAGTCATTAGATCGCGGCCACGTATTTCATAGTCAGGTGGTCCATCATCTAGTTCCGTCAAAGCAGAACCAACTTCTATCTTCACTCTTTCTGCCGAACGTTCACCAATCAGCAAGTTATGCTGACGACGCATGTAGTCGAGGATATCTCTGTTAAACGTATCTCCAGCTACCCGGATTGATTGATCACAGACGATACCCGAAAGGGCGATTACGGCAATGTCGGTGGTACCACCGCCAATGTCGACGATCATGTTGCCTATAGGTTGCTCTATGTCAATACCTGTTCCGATAGCCGCAGCAATAGGCTCGTAGATCATATAAACTTCTTTGGCTCCGGCGTGCTCTGCGGAATCTCTTACTGCTCGTTTCTCCACCTCAGTGATCCCGGAGGGAATACAGATGACCATCCGATACGACGGGGGAAACAATCGTTTCCCAGTATCTATCATTTTGATCAGACCTCGGATCATCATTTCGGCTGCCTGAAAATCGGCGATCACCCCTTCCTTCAATGGACGGATAGTCTTAATGTGGTCGTGAGTTTTTTCATGCATTTGCATTGCCTCTCGTCCAATTGCCAAAACCTTGCTGTTCACTTTATCAAGCGCAATAATGGAAGGTTCATCTACCACGATCTTGTCTTTATAAATAATCAGAGTATTTGCCGTTCCCAGGTCTATTGCAATATCGCTGGTGAAGAAATCAAAAAATGCCATGTATGTATTGTGTTGCCTAAAGTTTAAAAATGGTTTGCGTGAAAGGGCTTCCGCGCAAATTGCGTGAATTTACTAAAATAAAGACGAACGGTTCAAAAATGTAAGTTTTTTACCGCCTTAGGAAATTTTTCAGCGCTCCGAGTTTGAACCCAAAGAAGTATTCAAGTGCCTTGTCTGAATTTTCAACAAGCCACTTTAGAAACTTAGTGCTTGAAGTGACGGATTCCAGTAAAGACCATCGCCATATCGTGTTGATCACAATAGGTTATTGAGTCTTGATCCTTTACTGATCCGCCTGGCTGAATGACGGCCCGAATGCCGTGTTGATTTGCAATCTCTACGCAATCCGGAAAGGGAAAGAACGCATCCGATGCCATAACTGCATTCTCCAAAGAAAAGCCGAACGTAGCAGCCTTCTCAATCGCCTGTCTTAATGAATCCACTCTCGATGTCTGACCAACGCCACTGGCCAAAAGCTGACCATTTATAGCTAGGACGATGGTATTCGATTTCGTGTGTTTACAGATCTTGCTTGCGAATAACAAGGCATCAACCTCATCTTTCGCAGGAGAGCGCTTCGTTACAACCTTTAGATCCACCGTTGAATCGGTTTTTAAGTCCAGATCTTGTTCGATAATTCCGTTTAGGATGCTCTTGCTTTGTGTGGTTTCACTCAGCTTTTTCTTCTGCAAAAGGATCATGCGGTTCTTCTTCGACTTCAACAGCTCCAGGGCCTTGGAGTCATAAGCCGGCGCAATGAGAATTTCAAAGAACAACTTATTGATTTCTTCCGCAGCTGCGACATCAATTTGCTTATTCGTCGCCAGCACGCCTCCAAACGCCGATACGGTATCGGCTTGAAATGCTTTCAAATAGGCCTCTTTTACTGAAGATGCTGTTCCGACACCACAAGCGTTTGTGTGTTTTATAATAACAAACGAAGTCTCCTGAAACTCCTGAACGAGGTTCACTGCCGCATCGACATCAACCAAATTGTTATATGAAAGTTCCTTTCCGTTTAACTGCTCGAACAATCCATCGAGGTCTCCAAAGTATATTCCCTTTTGGTGAGGATTTTCCCCGTAACGGAGGGTCCTTCCGCCCTGAATACTTTTCTTGAATGTTGGAATCTGAAATTCCCTGTTGAAGTAATTGAATATAGCCGTATCGTAATGTGACGTAACATCGAATGCCTTTGCTGCGAACTTGCGGCGATCTGACAGGTCTGATGAACCGTTTTTCGACTGAAGCAGATCCAGCAATTCGCTATACTGACTTCTTGACGCAACGATCATTACGTCGTTATAATTTTTTGCCGCCCCGCGGATCAGCGATATTCCACCGATGTCTATCTTTTCGATAATCTCTTCTTCGTTTCCTCCACTGGCGACGGTTTCTTCAAATGGATAAAGGTCAACGATAACAAGGTCAATTGGGGTAATTTTGAACTCTTCAGATTGTTTCAGATCTGTGGGATCGTCACGCCTGTAGAGTATTCCTCCAAAGATTGAGGGATGTAATGTTTTTACTCTTCCTCCAAAGATGGAAGGATATCCAGTCCTTTTCTCCACTGGAGTTACAGCATATCCAAGCTTTTCGATGAAATCCTGGGTTCCGCCAGTTGAAATGAATTCTACGCCTTGTTTAGCAAGCTGATGAACAATAGGGGCCAGGTTGTCTTTGTAAAAAACCGAAATTAACGCGCTCGAAATTTTGCGTGTAGACATAGTGTTTAAACGAATGGAAATTAATGTGGATTTTAAGCGTATTAAATGGCTGGACTAGCTCAGTCCAGGGACAAAATCATTTTCCTCATACTCGCCCTCAAACTCAATTGTAAAATCGTCTGCATCCAGGTAGGCAGGGAAGCGATCGCGAAAAGCGCTAAGTGAGTTAACATTTAACTCGAGAGTACGGATAGCTTCAACACCTTCGTTACTAAAAATTACTTCTCCTTTAGGGCTTATCACGGCGGAGTGACCATTATACTCGATTCCGTTCCCATCCTGTCCAACGCGATTCACACCAACAACATAACTGAGATTTTCAATGGCCCTGGCTTTGAGCAATGTATCCCAGGCGTCAATTCTGGCAGTAGGCCAGTTGGCAACATAAACGGCCACATCGTATGAAGGACGCTTGAGCGTTGCTTCCCACCGGTTACGGCTCCAAACTGGAAATCTAAGGTCGTAACAGACGAGTGGACAGATCCTCCATCCTCGCCACGATGCTATCAGGAGGCTCTCCCCTGACGAATATATCTTGTGCTCGTTAGCCATTCTGAACAAATGGCGTTTGTCATAGGTCTTAAAATTTCCTCCTGGTTCCATCCAGAGCAGGCGGTTGTAAAACCTGTCATGCACGGTGACTACATAACTTCCCAGAATCAAAGCACCTGTTTGGTCGGCCATGTTTTTCATCCACTTGAACGTACGCATGTTCATGTGCTCGGCCATTTTGGGCGCCGCCATTGTAAATCCAGTAGTAAACATTTCAGGCAATACAATCACATCAGTCGAGCCCCCGATCTGCCAGATTTTTTCCTCAAACATTGACAAATTGGCTTCAGCGTCCTCCCAATGAAGTTCTGACTGAATTAATGTGAATTTAAGGTCCTGCATAGCCCGCGATTTGCCCGCAAAGAAACAGAATGGGCGGCAATTTCTCTAACTAAAATTATTCCGACTTCACGGGTATTAAGTAATGGAAAATTAAAGGTTCGTCACAGGCCACGCAGGATAGTGCACGCCTTTTCCAGGGTTTCCTCCTTTTTCGCAAAGCAGAACCGTAGCAATCGATTGTCCGTGCCGTCCTGATAGAATACTGATACCGGGATTGAGGCAACTTTAGATTTTTTCAAAAGATCATCCGCCATTTCAACGTCTGGTTTATTCGAAATTTGCTTGTAGGACATCAGTTGGAAGTAAGATCCATAGCTTGGCAGGGGTTCAAAGGATGAACCTTTCATGTGGTCGAGAAAGAAGTCTCGCTTCCTTTGGTAAAAGTCACCCAATTCCAGATAGTGTTGAGGCGTTTGCAAATATTCGGCTAATGCGAGTTGAATTGGAGTGTTAACACTAAAAACAACGAACTGGTGAGCTTTAAGGATCTCCTTTGTCAGAGTCGGGGATGCAACCACATATCCAACCTTCCAGCCCGTTGCGTGAAAAGTTTTTCCAAACGAAAAGACAGCCAGGCTTTGTTCCGCCAGGCCTGGGTAGCGGAGTATGCTTTGGTGAGTTAAGCCGTCGAAGATAAGTCGTTCATACACTTCATCACTCAGCACCAGAAGATCATGTTCTAAGGCAATCTTTTCAAGCTCCATGAGATCCTGTTCGCGAAGCACTGCACCGCTTGGGTTGTGAGGTGTGTTGATGATGATCATCCTGGTCCGCTTGGTGATCTTTGAACGCACCAACTGCCAGTCGACGGAAAAATCTTTAGAGTTTAGATTGATATGTACAGGTACACCGCCGTTTAGTCGCACTGCGGGATTATACGAATCATATGACGGATCAAAAATAATCACTTCGTCACCAGGCGAGATCAGCGCAGCTATTATAGAGTAGGTTGATTCCGTTGCTCCAGATGTAATTGTTATTTGTGTATCGGGATCGACCTGGCGTCCGTATGTTTTCAGGATCACTTCGGCTATTGACTTTCTAAGTGCAGGTGTACCGGGCATTGGAGCATACTGATTGTGTCCTGCGAGCATGTATTTATGCACCAGCGAGATTATTTTTTCATCGATCATGAAATCAGGGAAACCCTGCGACAGATTAATAGCCCCGTAGTCCAAAGCCAGTTTTGACATGACAGTAAAAATAGATGTACCCACATCGGGCAGGCGGGACTGCACTTTCATGATGAGATTATTGAGCCGAAGAGAGGAAAAGTATAAATGTTCGAACTAAGCAATAGGTATTTATTTCTTAAAGGTCTGTTTATTTCTTTAGTGGAGCCATTATCCGATATTCTGTATCAACCTTTCCCTTGGAAATATCAGCCAGCTTTCCTTTCAAAAGTCGCTTGCGCAGGGGAGTGAGATAGTCTACGAACATTTTTCCCTCGATATGATCGTATTCATGTTGTATGACCCTTGCTTTAAGACCATCATATTGTTCCTCCATAAGGTTCCAATCCTGGTCATAGTAACGGATGCGCACTTTTTCCAATCTGGAAATCTTTTCGCGTATGTTAGGAATGCTTAGGCAACCTTCCTCATACTCCCAGGGCGAACCATTTTCTTCCAGTATGATAGGGTTTATAAAAACTTTTTTGAATTCAGTCATTCCAGGCTCATCATCCAAAATTGTTCCATCAACAACAAACAGTCGAATGGATTTTCCTATTTGTGGCGCCGCCAGTCCAATGCCATTTGCATTGTGCATTGTTTCGAACATATCTTCAATCAACTGCTTAACATCCGTGCCCTTTTCTATCTCCGCGGCTTTCTGACGCAACACCGGGTCACCATACATTATTATAGGATAGATCATCCCCCAAAGTTAATTGTAATTTTAATTCAACTAGCTAGAAATCAACCAAAAATCAGACTAGATCGTGCGGAGAAAAGACTGAAGGATTATGGTTGCACTAATTTTATCAACGTTACCCTTTACCTGCCGGTCTTTCTTTTTCATACCTCCTTCTATCATTGCCTGCATTGCCATACGACTGGTAAATCGTTCATCGGCCAGGTGAATCCTTTTATCAGGGTAAATTTTTTTCAGCTCCTCAACAAATACTCTCACCAAGGGCGCTATCTCAGAATCTTCATTCTTCAAAGTTTTCGGCATTCCAACCACAAACTCATCCACAGTCTCCTTTTTCATATAGGCCGCCAGATAAGAGAGAAGCTCAATGGTCAGCACGGTATCGAGTGGGGTTGCGATAATACGCAAGGGATCGGTTACTGCAAGTCCCGTTCTTTTCTTTCCATAATCAAATGCCAGGATTCTTCCCATAAGACAAATCTCCCCCGAGTTCTCGGGGCGAAAAACAAATATAGAGGTTACTTTTTGTTATAGATGAGTTGGACCAATCCTGAAGGGTAACGGATCGAGTCGGCCAGTTCAAAAAGTTTCCTCGAACTGCTTTTCCCGAATAGTTGGATGCCGTCGCCCAGCACGATGGGGTGAACTGCTAACATCAGCACGTCGACAAGATCCCGCTCCAACAGCATCTGGGTTATTTCTGCTCCCCCGAACAACCAGATGTTTTTTCCGTTCTTACTTTTCAAGTCTTCAACGAAGGAAGAAACATTGTCCCGGACAAAGACAACATTAGGGTAAGGGCTTTCTCTTTCGGTCCTTGTTACCACATACTTCGTTAATTCAGGGTATGGTGATCCGTAGTCGAGTAGTAAACGGTACGATTTTCCTCCCATGATTGTTGAATCAACAGAATTCATGAACTCGGTCATGCCATAGTCTGCGTCGGTAAAACACCAATCATATTCTCCATTGGGCCCTGCAATTAAGCCATCCAGGCTAAGGGCAAGATTCAAAACTATTTTTCGCATAAATAGATACAACGAAAAATATTGTGGGGGAGATTCGTTGACAGTGCGTGAAATACGCCGTCGATCAATTGAACTTTGATTTTTCGAAAAAGGCAAGCTTCACCTTATTCTCCAGCATCATAGCTTTGGGGAAAAGGATTTCATTCTCAATTCTTGCGTGGGTGATCAAACTACTTTCGAAGGCCTTAAGCTCGTTGTACAACACCTTCACATGTAGAGGAGCATCTGCATTCAAACTATAATCCTTAGTGATGTTCCGGATTCCTTCCATTTCATCATCATGCGCCTCATGTCCCATTGCAAACTTTTGGACAGAGTTCTTTTCAAGAAGGTAAAAGAGTTTCGTTGGGATGTATCCGCTCTTTGATGTCTTCTCGAGCGCCAGTATAAAACTGAATAACGTATCCTCTTCTTCGTAAATATGCTCAATGAAGTCCTCGACGAACAGCGGAAAGACAATTTTCAGGTCCCGCTCTACCGATTCGAAATCCGGATGAATTGCCTTGAAACTTTCCACAAGTTTGGCGATGTATGGAAGCTTGTGTTTGATAAACAAAAAATGAGAATGCTTAAGATATTCTATGATCAGGTCGATCGGATAAGACACAAGTGGCAACTCAGCCTCCCGCAAATAGGACGGTGATTCCATTTCGCGAATCACCTGGTCCACTTTCAGGCCACGCTGTTCGCATACTTGTTCCAGGGTTAGCGCAGAATATTCGTAAAAGCGTATGCCAAAATAATAAAGCACATAGGCGTGAACATAATTCTGGTCAACCAGTTCAGAAATGCGAGTATCTTTTAAGGTTACCTTACTCATGTGGTCTGTAAATATAGGGGAAAAATTGGGCTTGGTTAGGTTTTCCGGCGGGAAGAAACGTGGATTAAAGGTCAGCTTGCACCTGGCTAATTGGATACAAAAGTTGAGGGTAGCCCATCCGCCGGAAACCATAGTTCCTAAAGTCAGTGTTATTGACTTTGCCTGCCAACATTTATTTTAGCACTTCGTTATAGAATTATTCAATTTTACGCCATGAGTGAGTATCAGAATTCAAAATACCAGATCAGACTGCCCCTTGTACTATGTTTGGGGCTTGCCGCTGGAGTTTTCGTGGGAGCGAGCCTGAGCAACAAAAAGGGAACTGGTGACGTAGGCAAAGACGTTCAAAAGTTCAGAGATGTATTGACGCAAATACAAACTGAATATGTTGATACGGTCAATACGTCAATGCTGGTCGATGATGCAATTCAGCACATGCTCAACAAACTTGATCCGCATTCCGCCTATATCAGTGCAGCCGACAGGACCGCTGCCAACGAGGATTTACGGGGAAACTTCGATGGTATCGGGGTTGAGTTTAGCATTTTCAATGATACTATTGTTGTTGTCTCGGCGCTAAGCGGTGGACCATCAGAAGCACTTGGAATTCAGTCCGGCGACAAAATAATCAAGGTGGACGACAAGCTGCTTGCGGGTATTGGAGTTACTTCTCCTGATGTGATGAAAGCATTGAAAGGTCCAAAAGGCACTGAAGTAAGGGTCACAGTTCTTCGACGGGAAAAAGAGATCGAATATAAGATCGTCCGTGATAAGATTCCTCAATATTCGGTTGACGTGTCCTACATGGTAGACGATGAGATTGGTTACATAAAAGTTAATCGTTTCGCGGCCACTACGTTTGACGAGTTTCATGAGTCGTTACAAAAGCTGAAGGAAAAAGGGATGAAGAAGCTCGTGCTTGACCTTCAGGGCAATCCGGGCGGATACATGAACATGGCGATTGACATGGCGGATGATTTCCTCGATGCCGGTAAAAAGATTGTATTTACAAATGGAAAGGAAAAGAAATACAATTCGGATGCGTCCTCGACTGCACGTGGAGAATTTGAGAAGGGCGATCTGATCGTGTTAATGAATGAAGGAAGTGCTTCAGCGTCTGAAATACTTGCCGGCGCTCTTCAGGACAACGATCGCGCACTGATCGTGGGGCGGCGAAGCTTTGGAAAAGGACTTGTTCAATCGCCATTCGATCTCAGTGATGGTTCGGAACTCCGTCTTACTATCTCGCGCTACTATACACCTACTGGTCGATCCATTCAAAAACCTTATGAAGATGGTGATGAGTATTCAAGAGACATAATAAGTCGCTACAATCACGGCGAATTTTTTCATGCTGATAGCATTCACTTCAACGATTCTTTGAAATACACGACTCCGAATGGCCGGGCTGTGTATGGCGGTGGAGGAATAATGCCTGACTACTTTGTCCCCCTCGACACAACTCTGAATAGTCATTACCTCAATGAACTATATACCACATTCTCTATCCAGGAGTATACATTTAGTTATGCAGCAGATCATAAAGATCAGCTGATCGAGAAAGGCTTCGAAAATTTCTTTAAGACTTTTAAAGTAACCGATCAAATGCTCTCTGAGCTCGTAAGAGTAGGTGAGCGCAATAAGGTAAAACAAGATCGCAGAGAACTTGATCGTAGAAAGAAGTTATTTCAGGTACACGTGAAAGCGCAAATTGCACGTAAGCTGTGGAGCAATGAAGGATATTTCCAGGTGATTAATGACACCAACGAGGTATTTCTTCAAGCACTCAAACTGTTTGACCGAATACCGGCGGAACTTGACCGCACAAAGATGTAACTCGACTAAGAGACCAAAGATCCCGATGCTTCATACGTCGGGATTTTTTGTTTCTCAATTTTCAAGACCAGCATGAGTAAAATTAAATACCTATTCAGGAATGTTTAAATTTGACAAAGCCTGCGTTTATGTATTATCATCGTCTCGGCAATATTCCGCCTAAGCGTCATATTCAATTCCGGCAACCTGATGGAAGTTTGTACCGGGAAGAATTAGTTACGTCGGAGGGATTTTCTGGAATATATTCTACCCTGTATCACAAACATCCTCCCACTCGAGTAAAAAAAATCGACGAGCCGGTTAAGTACGGTTCAAAAAAAATCGAAACCTATAATCTTCGTCACACGCACCTGAATACATCGCGTGTACAGGCAACTGGAAAGGACTATTTGACGGCGCGAAAAGTCCTCCTTACTAACAGCGATTGCTCCATTTCCATTTGCAGCCCGTCGGAACGCAAGATGAATTTCTTTTATAAGAATGCGGAGGGAGATGAAGTGCTTTTTGTTCACGAAGGTAGCGGTTCCCTGATTTCGCCGTTGGGTAAAATTGAGTTCCGCCAGGGAGACTACCTTGTTATCCCTCGCACAATAATTTACAAGCTTGAGTTTAATGAAGGCCCGTTGCGTTTGTTGATCCTCGAGTCAGTATCACCCGTGGAAACAGTCAAACGATACAGAAATCAGCTCGGTCAGCTTCTCGAACATTCACCGTATTGCGAACGTGACATTCGGCCGCCGTTGGATTTATCGGCCGACGACAACAAAGGGGACTTCCTCGTTCAGATAAAGAAGCAAGGTTATCTTCACCAATACACTTACGAACACAGTCCGCTCGATCTAATTGGCTGGGACGGCTTCTTATGGCCGTACGCTTTTTCCATTCACGATTTTGAACCTATTACCGGACGAGTACATCAGCCCCCACCGGTACATCAGACTTTTCAAGGACATAATTTCGTTATTTGTTCTTTCGTTCCTCGACTGTTTGACTATCATCCGCTGGCGATTCCCGCACCCTATAATCACAGCAATATTGACAGCGATGAGGTATTGTACTACGCTGAAGGAAATTTCATGAGCAGGAAGGGTATTGAGCGCGGGTCATTCACGCTTCATCCTGGTGGTTTACCGCACGGACCGCATCCAGGAACTGCAGAAAAAAGTATCGGCGCGAAAGAAACGCATGAGCTGGCCGTAATGATAGATACTTTCAGACCTCTTCATCTGACTGAAGATGCACTTGAATTCGTCGACAGTAAATATCCGATGAGTTGGACAGAAAGCACAGGCGACTTCAACGAAATTAACACACCTTAACGATAGCACTGGTGGAAAATTTTTCAAGAGAAATTCAAATACGCTGGGCGGACATCGATCCAAACCGGCACTTACGTCATTCCGCTTATTATGATTATGGCGCAACTCTGAGGATGCTGTTCTTTAGCGAAAGCGGATTGACCACTGAAAAGCTGGAAGAGTTACAAATCGGGCCAATACTATTCAGGGAAGAGGCAATATTCAGACGAGAGATCAGATTGGAAGATAAAATAACAGTTGACGTCGCGTTACATTGCGCAACGGGAAATTACAGTCGCTGGAGCATCCGCCATACTTTTACTAAGTTCGACGGTAGCATCGCTGCGACAATCAACATTGATGCGGCATGGATAGACATCGTTAAAAGAAAACTTACAACACCGGGGGAGTTTATTCAGTCAATATTCGAAGGCTGTCCTAGAGCTGAAGGCTTCTTCTTCACAACCCCACAGAACAAAGTTTAAATTGCGGAAATGGATTTAGGATTGCCTGACGCCGGAAGCTTTTCGAGAATCCATCGTTCGATCACCCTGGGATAAAATTCATGTTCCAATTTCAGTACCTTCTGAGCGATATCTAATGGAGTATCCTCCTCCCCAATGACACACTCGGCCTGAAACAATATCCTCCCTTCATCGTAGTTTTCATTTACAAGGTGAATCGTCAGTCCGGTAGATTTATCCCCAGCATGCTTCACTGCTACATGGACTTTTTCACCGTACATGCCTTTGCCTCCGTATTTTGGAAGAAGGGCTGGATGGATGTTGATGATCTTGTCGGGGAAAGCACGAATCAAATAGTCAGGAATAAGCCATAAAAATCCAGCGAGAACAATATGGGTAACATCTCGTTCTGAAAGCCAGCTTATCACCTTTTCAGGATCACTGAATTCAGTCTTGGTGAAAACAACGGTAGGAATATCAAAGTGCCTGGCTCGTTCCATTACGCGTGCTTGCGGATTATTTGTCAACAACAGAGTTACGGCGATGTGCGGATGATTTCGAAAGTACTTGAATATTTCTTCTGCATTACTTCCGCCGCCAGATGCTAACACCGCTACGATCGCTTTCTTGTTCATTAAGATTGTCAAATTATATATGCAGCCCCGATACTTATCGGGGGCAAAGAAAGGAAAGAAATTCGCGCCTACACAAACGCCATACTTAAAATTCCCAACAACATTATAATCTTGCAAAAAGTACTCAGATTCGAAAATTCCTTTTTCATGTCTGCTCGGAACAGCCTGAAAAGAAGCCATACCACAGGGACAAACAGGAAGATGAGATAATACTGAAAAGGCAACGCTTCGTACCAATAGTTAAGCACCAAGACGCTGATCGAAAAAAGGACAATGATTAAATATATTATTATTTTGGTCTTACGAATACCAAGCACAATCGGCAGCGTCTTACAGCCAAAGGTGTTATCCCCTTTAAGGTCCTCGATGTCTTTTATGATTTCTCTCACCAACGTCATAAAAAAGGCGAAGACAGCATAGATTATGACCAGGGAACTTTGTGTCCTGTAAAGAACATCCACTACATATATTGCCAATCCTGTTAACAGGGCGACCGTAATATTTCCGACAAAAGGGAGTCTCTTCAGGTTGTTTGAATAGAGCCAAAGCAAAAAAACAGAGAGGAGGTTGACAGCAGCCAGCCGCCAGGAAAGGTAAAAGCCAATTGAGATTCCTCCGATAGACAAAAGCACATGGAACAGAATGGCAAACCTGCGAGTAATACTTTTTCCAATAACTACTCTTTCGGGTTTATTGATGTAATCAATTTTTACATCATAATAGTCATTGATAATATAGCCTGCCGCAGCTATCAATACAGTTGATATCGAGAGCAGGAATAGCTTGTAATCGTAGATCGTTTCCTTGCCTATCAAAAAACCAGCAGTAAAATATTGCGCAAATCCAATAATCACGAGATTACCGAAACGCGTGAGCTTCAGCCAGGATTCTATAAAATCGCTCGAGATCTGCAGTGTTTGTCTCATAAAAGTCGACCCAAAAATAAGGAGAAGATTGCAGGAATGGTTCCTCATTTTGAGTGTTCGAGGGTATAAAAAAATCCGTGGCGTCCCGATACCCATCGGGACGACACGGATTCAAAAAAAGCCAACTAACAACGATTAATTCTGGACCACAAGATTGTACGTTCTTCGGAAGGTAGTGATCACAATGATGTTGTCACATTCTCCGTCACCATAGTCAACAGTCCTCTTCCGGTCTTTGTATCCCCCTAATTTGGTCACCTCAACAACTCCGGCAATTCGCGCAAAATTTCCCTGCGCAGCACAAGACCAATCTGCAATAATGGGTTCGACAATTTCGTGCGTGAACGTTCTGCCTGTCGACCACCTTCCACTTACAGACCCGGTGATGCGATAGAGATTGTTGAAACGATTATCATCCCCTGCACCTGCAAGCCATTCTCTTATCCGGCTTCCGTTGAATACTACACGTTCGCCGTTCGGGAAGGTAATCGTCAGATCGATCAATCTTTTTGTGCACTGCAAATTACCCTGCGCGTTGATTGCTATATCGCGGAGCTCTATAGTACCACTCACACCTTTGTTGTTCACAAAATAGTCTTCGAAGGTTATGATACGGTTCGCAATGCTATCGCCAATCTCATGGCTGTAAGTAACGATTATCTTACCCCGACGTTCTCTGCCGTAAGGGCCTACACAACCATCTCCAAAGTCAATGATTATTCTTTTGTTTAGTGCATCATGTGTGATAACCGCACATAGATCAATTGCTACCCTGCCACCAGTGGCAGTAAGTTGCGTTTCGGCAAGCGCTGAAACCTCAAGCGCATCATCAGAAGCATCTTCACTTACCGATGCAGATTCAATGATTTGTTCTTCTTCCTGCTCAGTACCCTGTTCAAGGCCTTCTTCGCGTTGACAGGAGGCGAGCAAAGCAAGTATGAACAATAGTGATGAGATCGAATTAAAAATCCTTTTTTTCATGTGTTTGAAGTTTAAGTTCTGTTTAGTTTGATAAATCGGAACTCAGATACTTTGGCCAAGTCGAATTCAATAACATTCCAACGGAGGTCTGAACCTCCGGAACGTATTTCTCAATTCCCGAAAAACATCAATTAGATTAGATCGGAGGCGAAGGGTTTAATGGCCCGATGATTTTTTTTTCACCACGATGGAAGTAGCAATCAGGGATATGACGCCCGCCACTATTAATATGATAGTCTGCCAGGCATGGAAGATGAAAGTAAAGGCGACGGCATCGGTTTGATCAATCTGGTATAAAAAAACAAGTCCCTGTGGAACAAGCACATGGTAAGACCCTGTGCCACCAGGAAGCGGAGCGGCCATTGCGATCGACCCAATGGCAAAAAGACTCATAACGGCTTGAAAACCCAACACACTGGTGGCAGGAAAGGCCATCATAACGGCGAAGCTCATAAGAAAATATAACGCCCAGATTAATACAGAGTAAAAAATGAAAAGACCCTTATTCTCAAGCTTAAACACCGAAAGCATCCCTCCTTTGAAACCATGCCAGGTCTTGACAAAAAAATTATTTGCTCTTTTATTCTTTTTGACAAACCAATAAGAGAGCCCGAAGACACCTGCTACAATTGCAAGCACAAGGATCAAATTTTGAATTTTCGAATTTCCGTCACCCGAGTTAATTGGTAATGTATTTATGAATTCGATCAGTTTTTTTGACTCTACCAGAAATGAAAGAGCAACAAGTATGATAAGACAAATCACGTCTACTATCCTTTCGAGCACAACAGTGCCGAACGAGATCTCAACGGGTACCTTCTCAAGCTTATATAGATTGTAACATCGTGAAACTTCTCCTCCGCGGGGGATTACAAGATTTACCAGGTATCCGACCATAAGGGAAAGGAAGCTATTACTCAATGAGGTCTTTTGTCCTACCGGAACCAGAAGCATTTTCCAACGGATGGCCCGGACAAAATGACTCACAATACAAATAAAAGCCATCATGAATAACCATCCCTTGTCTGCAGCCTGCCAGGTCTGTACCAGATAGTCCCATTTGTTTCCGCCCTCGCCCACTTGCAATCCACGGAGGGAAAACCAGATTAGAACAAAGGTAACTGCTATGATTATGGCGTACTGAATAAAGACCTTATACCGTGAAGACACGCGTGTGATTCTGATTAAGAATTTTGGGTCAAGGTAGTTTATTATCGGGAGTGGGAAAAACGATGGTTGGCTTGAAGGCTTTTGCCTTTTCAAGCTTCATCGATGCGTAGGAAATAATAATCACAATATCGCCTACCTGAGCTTTACGTGCAGCTGGGCCGTTCAGGCAGACCATGCCCGATCCGCGGTCGCCTTTGATTACATAGGTCTCCAATCGTTCTCCATTGTTTATATTAACAACAGCCACTTTTTCGCCTTCAATCAGATTGGCAGCGTCCATAAGGTCTTCGTCGATTGTAATACTTCCAACGTAGTGCAGTTCCGCTTGCGTGATCCTGGCGCGATGAATCTTTGATTTTAAAACCTCTATTCTCAAGCTATCTGGATATTTAAATTGTCCAACCTTTTATCAAAGATCAATCCAAAAACATATTATCGATCAACCTGATATCGCCAGCGTAACCAGCGATACATAAAATGGGTAAAACTGCCTTATCAACGTTATTAAGAATAGTTAAGTTTTTGCTGTCCGCCAGCTCGAAGTACTCCAGTTTGATTTCCGGTTTACTGTTCACCATATCCGAGACTGCCTTTTTTACAGTTTCTAGCTCTGCGCCTGAGATCAAAGCATTCTTAGCCATGGTAAGTGCCTGGTGAAAGACAGAGGCATTGAACCGTTGCGCCTGGCTAAGTCTCAAATTCCTGGATGACATAGCCAATCCATCGGACTCCCTTAGTATCGGAACACTTTGGAGCTCGAAATTGAACTTCAGTTCACGAACCAGCTGTCGGATCACTGCGAATTGCTGCCAGTCTTTCTGACCGAAGTAGGCCCTGTCAGGCTGAATTATGTTGAACAATTTGGAGACAATTAGGGCCACACCGCTAAAATGGCCGGGGCGAAATTCACCTTCCATCACTTTATCGAGGTGCCCAAAATCAAATTTCATACGTGGCATGTCCTCGTACATTTCCTGGTCATCCGGGCTAAAAACGACGTCGCAGCCCGCTTTTTGTAGCATTTCCAGGTCTTTTTCGGGGGTCTTGGGATATTTCTGAAGGTCGTTTGGGTTATTGAACTGGGTGGGGTTCACGTAGATAGTCGCAACGGTGATGGCGTTTTGAGATTTTGAAGTATGAATCAAGGAAATATGTCCCTGGTGAAGTGCGCCCATTGTCGGAACCAAACCGATCGACTTGTCCGGCTTTCTCAGGCTGTCGAGGAAGGTCCTTAATGGGGCTATCTGCTTGAAAATCTCCATTTTACGCCAATTTGGCAAAGGGTCGCAAAGATATAGGGAAATGGGAAAATAAGTTGATCATGGGGGTAT
Organism: Chryseolinea sp.; assembly: GCA_035316905.1. Classification (GTDB taxonomy): domain Bacteria; phylum Bacteroidota; class Bacteroidia; order Cytophagales; family Cyclobacteriaceae; genus Chryseolinea. The sequence goes on from DATHIE010000662.1 coordinate 19,362, forward strand.
TTTTTTGTACTTTTGTGGCTCAATTTTCCACTGCAATTTAAATTCAATCAATATGTCAAAACTTCGAGTTCTTTATGTAGCCAGCGAGATCAATCCCTTCCTGCAAACCTCCGAAGTAGCGGACTTTGTGCGCAAACTTCCACAGGCAATGCAAGAAAAAGGAATGGAGATCAGAATTCTGGTACCGAGATTTGGGATTATCAATGAGAGAAAGAATCGGTTACATGAAGTCGTGAGGCTGTCGGGGATTAATATTTCTGTTGGCGACGAGGAAAAGCCTTTGATCATCAAGGTTGCCTCAATTCCTAATGCCAAGCTGCAGGTATATTTTATTGACAATGAAGACTATTTCCATCGCAAGTCTGTTTTCCACGATAAGGAGAACAACTTCTATGAGGATAACGACGAGCGTGCGATCTTCTTTTGCAAAGGCGTAATTGAAACCGTCCGCAAATTAGGATGGGCACCAGACGTCGTTCATTGCAATGATTGGATCACAAGCTTTATTCCATTGTATCTGAAAACCACGTACAAGAACGATCCTTTGTTCAAAAACGCGAAAACAGTTTTCACCATCTACAATAATTCCTTCAGCCATAAGTTTAAAGGAGATATTATGGACAAGGTCAAGATGATTGACATTGAAGATAATATGCTTGGCAACCTCAAGTCCGCGGACTTCGAAGGATTTATCAAGTTGGGCATGGAATTCTCCGACGCGGTAATAGTTGCCGGCGAAAACAAAAAGTTGGAGAACTTGTTCAAGAAGAACAAGGAAAAGAAAGTTGAAACCTTTGATAATGACGAAAACTCAACAGAATCGTACTTCAATCTCTATAATGAACTTGTGGGTTAACCGCATAGGGCGACTGGCATTATTTGCAGTCGCCCTATTTTTTTTCTCCTGTGAAGACGAAACCAGCACCCTCGGATATAAAAATCCAAACAGTAAATTCAAAGTATCCTACGTTGAGATCCCAATAGAAAGCAGCGTTTTGCTGCGTGACTCGCTGCGGACTACAAATTTCACTTACACTGGCGAGCCAAGCAGATTTCTGGTTGGCAGTTACACCGACCCCGTATTTGGAAAAATCTCTGCAGCCGCTTTAACACAATACTTTGCAAGAAATCCACAATTCAAGGTGAGTGCTACTGCGGTTTACGACTCCGCCACGTTGGAACTCCAGTTTGATCTTTATCACTATGGATCCATGACGGCTTCTCCTCAAACTATTTCCGTCTACGAGCTGGATGACTCACTTCAAATCTCAACTGCGAAATATTACTTCAACAACAGCGAAGTTGCACACTCTACAGTTATCGGCTCAAAAGGTTTTACAGTAGACCCTGTCAAGTTTGACGAATTTGCGGCGAGCGCTGAGGATAGTGACACTGTGATTACCGTATCAATGCCTCTGGCTTCCGACTTTGGCAAACGCATTTTCGACGCTAATGTTAGGTATCGCGATGATGTCGATAAAACGTTTGGCACCTATTGGAAATTTATACAGGAGTTTAAAGGTATTGCCGTAGAGTCAGACGTTGCTGATAAGGTTCTGGGACTTAATCCCCTGGGATTTTCCAGGATTATCGTGCATTATCACGATGCCACTGCAGACAGTCTTATATTTGATATGACTTTCTCTGGCGACATAGGTTTCAGTCAGATCAAATCAGACCGGACGGGGACTGCGTTAGAACCTTTGCAGCAGTACTATACTGATGTGCTGCAGGACAATGATAAGCGATACATTCAATCAGGTATTGGTATTCTGACCAAACTTGATTTTAGCAACTTTTATAAATTCACCGATACGGTTCCTTATGCTGTCATAAACTCGGCCGAACTGGCCATAGAGTCGGTTGAGTCTTCTTCAGATTATCCTCCACCGTCGTTGTTGTCGCTGAGAGTTTTGGATGAGAGCACCAACAGAATGAACCGTTTTTCATTATCTGACCCGCAGGATGTCGAAGATTTGTTAGGATACAACCAGTTATTGCGTCGTGATAATCTGGCGCTGTCAGGTTCGGTTCTTGTTGACAACGACGATGTTTTTTATGCTGCCGATCGATCGCCTGCACTGGTCTATTCGAGTAAGGAAAACAAATACAGCATGGTGGTATCGCTGTTCCTGCAACAGCTCGTCGCACCATTATCACAGAAAACAAAATTCAAAACGTTTGTGCTGCATCCTGCTGTGTTAACTGGGACGGTCCCAACAGAAAGCGGATTAAAAACCGTTAACCGGGCAGTATTCCCTAAAGACAAGATCAAGCTAAAGATCTTTTACACCAAACCAACCGCAACACAGTAATTGTATGTGTGGAATCGTTGCTTATGTAGGCCACCGAGAGGCTCACCCTATCGTTTTAAAAGGCTTAAAGCGACTGGAATACCGGGGTTATGACAGTGCAGGTATTGCGCTGTTGAACGGCGGCCTGAATGTATACAAGAAGAAAGGAAAGGTTTCCGAGCTTGAGGAATTCCTAAAAGGCAAAAAACTAGGAAGCAAGATCGGAATGGGCCACACCCGGTGGGCAACACACGGAGAACCGAACGACAGAAATGCGCACCCTCACTATTCCTCCACTGGCGACCTTGCTATCATACACAATGGAATCATTGAAAACTATAACACGTTAAAGCAGGAGCTAGTCAAAAAGGGACATACTTTTTTAAGCGATACAGATACCGAAGTCCTAATCCATTTCATTGAAGACATCCGTACCCACAATGATTGCTCCCTCGATGAAGCTGTCCGCTTAGCGCTTACAAAGGTGGTGGGCGCCTACGCGATTGTTGTGATGTCCAAGGATGACCCAACCGCTCTCGTTGCTGCAAGAAAAGGCAGCCCTCTGGTGATTGGCATCGGTAAGGGCGAATATTTTATGGCCTCAGATGCGACACCGATCATCGAATACACGAACGAAGTAGTTTACCTCAATGACCAGGAAATCGCTATCATAAAGAATGGTACTCTTACGGTAAAAAATACAGCCAACCTTCCGCTTACTCCTTATATTCAAACGATAGACATGGAACTCGAGGCCATCGAAAAAGGTGGATATGAGCACTTCATGTTAAAAGAAATTTTTGAGCAGCCTCGCTCGATCAATGATTGTATGCGTGGCCGCCTCGATTCTCAAGGTGGTCGTCTGGTTTTGGGTGGCTTGCGCGAGTACGTCAATAAACTCATCAATGCCGAGCGAATCATCATCATTGCTTGCGGAACGTCATGGCATGCCGGTTTGGTCGCCGAATACTTCTTCGAAGAATTTTGCCGTATCCCCGTTGAAGTTGAATATGCTTCAGAATTCAGATACCGTAACCCGATTGTGCGTGAGGGTGACGTAGTCATTGCTATATCACAGTCAGGCGAGACAGCCGACACGCTGGCTGCTATTGACCTAGCGAAATCAAAAGGCGCCATCATTTTTGGAGTTTGTAATGTGGTTGGCTCGTCTATTCCCCGAGCAACACATGCGGGTGCCTATACCCATGCAGGTCCAGAGATCGGTGTCGCCAGCACCAAAGCATTCACCGCACAGTTGACTGTGCTGAGCATGATTGCCTTGACAGTCGCTCAACGCAAGGGAACAATAACTGAGCAAAAACTTCACGAGATGCTCGTTGAGATGGAAAGGATTCCGTCACATGTTGAACGGGCTCTCGCATCAAACGATATCATCAAGAACATCGCTTCGATATTTAAGGACGCTCACAATTTTATTTACCTGGGTCGTGGTTATAACTTTCCGGTCGCACTTGAAGGAGCGCTGAAACTCAAGGAAATCTCCTATATACACGCTGAAGGTTATCCTGCGGCAGAGATGAAGCATGGTCCTATCGCACTGATCGATGAAGAAATGCCAGTTGTTTTTATTGCCACCCGCGACAGCTCTTACGAAAAGATCGTGTCAAACATTCAGGAAGTAAAGGCGCGCAAGGGCCGCGTGATTGCCATCGTTACCGAAGGCGACAACGTGATTCCAAAAATGTCTGAGTTTGTGATCGAAGTTCCAGCTGTACACGAAGCTTTAATGCCGCTCGTTTCAGTAATTCCTTTACAACTATTGTCGTATCACATCGCAGTAATGCGTGGATGCCACGTAGATCAACCTCGAAATCTGGCAAAGTCAGTTACTGTCGAGTAACGCCTCACAAGCCTCCAATTCCTCTACTGCCATTCAGGCCTGTCATTGTATACCCAATGGATCAGAAAATACCATAGCCAGGGTCATATGCTTTTCAATAAAATGAAAGTTATTAATAAACTCCGGTGGTCATGGTATTCCAGTTGACGTTGCACCGTTGTTTGTTGACGCCAAAAGGTAGTCTGCTGACTCTACCTATTAAATAGAACGGAAAAGTATATTCTTGTTAAGGGCACTCTGACATACGAGTAGAATGGATAGAAAAAATACACCATTCACATTGACCTTCAATTTAATTCATAACCCTAATCATTATGAATACAACCGTAGAGCTCAAAAAGACAGCAAGGCTAGCGGGTCTCTTATTTTTTCTTTGGATAGTTTCAGGATTTTACGACATGTTTTTTGTAGCGCCTAAAATATTTGTAACAGGTGATATTCCGGGGTCGGCTCAAAACATTCTAAAACATGAAATCCTGTTCCGGACAAGCATTTTTTCAGGATTAATAACAAGCGCACTATGGTTGCTTTTAGTATGTGTGTTTTATCATTTGTTCAAATCCGTAAATGAGCGATATGCCAGGCTTCTGGTGGCCTTCGTTGTGGTGCAAATCCCTATAGCGTTTATTAAAACAGGTCATAGTATTGCAACTATACTTACTCTAAAAGGAGAAATTCTAAAGTCATTTGACTTGACACAACGGCAAGACCTGGCCATGTCATTTCTTAAAATTAATGATTATAGTGTTTTAGCATTGGAATTATTTTGGGGCCTTTGGCTCTTTCCGCTGGGGATACTTGTTTATCAATCTGTTTTCATTCCTCGTTTTCTCGGAGTTTGGCTAATCATCAATGGAATTGTATATGTCCTGTTGAGTTTTACAAGCATAGTGCTCCCCGAATACAAGGATTCGGTTTTTACTTTCGGAATGCCGGCAATGTTTGGTGAACTGGTGTTAATGCTTTGGCTTCTGGCAAAAGGTATTCGTGATAAGGATGTTGTTGCTTCAACATAAATGGATTCACATTTTACAATTGAATTGCTATGTACAACCCCGAAGCCAGTGATATACTATTCAGACTTAAACTAGTTCAGTACTTTTTTGGTCAGAGACTCAGTTCTTTCACCGCCATCCAGGCCATTAGCCCGGGGCTCAACTTCAAAGCATCCTCATCAATATCGAACGTCGGTGTATGCACGTATGACGATATGCCTTTGGCTTCATTACGTGTTCCGATCCGGTAGAACGAGGCAGGAACTACTTGTGAATAATATGAAAAGTCCTCTGCACCGAGTGAAATGTCAAGACTGACAACATTCTCTTTACCAACGTATTCTTCAGCAGCAGCTCTTATTCTTCGAGTCAGCTCAGGATTATTTTCCAGGTAAGGGTATCCTTTGGAAATATCCACTTCACACCTTCCTCCCATACCTTCAGCAAGACTTTCGGCCATCTTTTTAATTTTCACCAAAGCATGCTCACGCCATTCTTCATTCATCGCGCGAAATGTTCCCGCGATGTTCACTTCATTGGGAATAATATTGGTAGCTCCATGTCCGATAATATTTCCAAATGTGAGTACTGTTGGTTGTCTTGGATTTGCGTTGCGGCTGATTATCTGTTGAAGAGCGATGATGATATGAGAGGCAATCACTATGGGGTCAATACAAAGATCAGGAGCCGCGCCGTGCCCACCCTTACCAATGACCTTCAGATAAATTTCATCCGCACTGGCCATATACATGCCTTCGCGAAATCCTATTTTACCTACGGGCAACAGCGGAAAAACATGCTGGCCCATTATTGCGGATGGTCTCGGGTTCTCCAGTGCTCCATCACGGATCATATGGGAAGCGCCACCGGGATTTTTTTCCTCTCCTGGTTGAAATAAAAACCTGACCGTACCTTCGAATTCGCCCTTGATCTTATTCAGGATCTTTGCAGTGCCGAGCAACGAAGAGGTGTGCACATCGTGACCACAGGCGTGCATCACCCCTGCGTTCTTGGATTTGTAAGGCACGTCATTTGCCTCCTGAATAGGTAGTGCATCCATGTCAGCACGAAGGGCGATCATTTTCTTTTCAGGATTTTTTCCGCGCACCTCCGCAAGCAGTCCAGTTGTAGCGATACCTTCGATGGAATCGACGCCAACCTGTCGCAAGTTTTCTGCAACATATTTTGCCGTATTATATTCCTGATAGGATAGTTCGGGATTTGCATGCAGGTATCTTCTTAAATTGACAGTTTCCAAGCTTATCGCTTCAGAAAGATCCTTGATCCTTTGTAAGAGACTCATTTCATTCTCGTTTGAGTCCCAAAGTTACCCATTAAAGATGTTCATTCGCAATTTCATGCCCTCTCATAATTTTTTTGATGCACATCATTTTGACGACAATTTTTGGGATTAAAGTCCGATCCGGTGATATTAGCAGCCTTCAAAATAATTATTCGATCATGTACAATCTCAGACGATGTTTTCTGCTCGCAGCATCACTAAGTGTTACTGCTTTGTATGGCCAGGACGCTTCAGTTAAAAAACTGTCTTTAGCAGACATGTCAGATTTCAAATCGCAAGCGGGCAACTGGCAGATAGTTGGCGATGTGGCAATGAATCCTACGGTGGACATTCATGAACATGCTGAACAACCTGCACCAGCATCTAACAAGAAGAACAAAAAAGCAAAAGTTCAGCCTGCGCCTGAAAAGCCTCAGGCGGTTACTTTTCAGGCAGGGACGGGTGTGTTGCTCAATATAAATGATGACACTAAGAAGGATAACCTGGTAACGGCATTCGAACACGGCGACATCGAATTAGAGCTGGAGGTTATGCTTCCAAAGGGATCAAATTCCGGAATATACCTTCAGGGTCGTTATGAAGTTCAGCTACTTGACAGCTGGGGTGTAAAAGATCCCTCGTTCTCTGACATAGGCGGAATTTACCGCAACTGGGAAACACAAAAAGGAAAGATCTACATGGGTAAGGCTCCACTTGCAAATGCTGCAAAAGCGCCAGGTTTGTGGCAGAAGATGAAAATATCTTTTCGAGCGCCAAGATTTAATGAAAAAGGAGAAAAGATAATGAATGCTCGGTTTGTTTCGGTCGAATTGAACGGAGTTAAGATCCATGATAACCTTGAAGTACCGTTGCCTACCGGAGGTCCTATAGAAAACAATGAAAAGACCAAAGGTCCATTGCTAATACAAGGTGACCACGGACCGGTAGCATTCCGAAATATCAAGTATCGCCTGATGAAGGAAGTACATTTCTCTCTCAGCAATATTACTTATAAGACTTTCTACGGTTCATTCAAGACGATATCTGACTTTAGTTCATTAAAGCCATCCGAAACCGGATCCATTCCTGAATTGACATGCGAAGTGCTGACAAACGAGGACGCCTATGGGGTGATCTATGCCGGCAATATCACGGTACCTGAAGATGGTAATTATGAATTTCAGACAGCTTACACTGGTGGAGGACGGCTGGTAATAAACAACCAGGTATTGAACGAGTTTCAGCGACCAGATGGCTGGCAGCTTGAGAAAGGAACTATTTCCCTGAAGGCTGGAAAGTATCCGTTTGAATATTATAATTACAAAGAGGCATCGTGGATGCCGCCACGACTTGGATTGTTCGTTCAAAGCGCAACGACATATCCGCAATCATTGCACGCGTTCAATTCTCTTCCACCAGATGATCAACCGACCTCACCGATTTACCTTGAACCTGGCAGTGAGCCTCGCCTTCTTCGCGCCTTCCTTGATTTTAAAGGCGACAGCAAACAGCGTCTAACGCATACGATAGGCGTCGGAGATCCTGTTGGAACACACTACATATACGACTTGAAATCAGGAAATCTGGTCTGTGTGTGGCGTGGCCCTTTCGTCGATACTACTCCCATGTGGCATGATCGCGGTGATGGATCGTTCCGTCCACGCGGCGCGGCGCAGTACTTATTCAATAATCAACCACTCGCGTTCCTTTCCAATCCAAACGAAGCGTTCCCTCTTATAACCCGCGAGTCTGTTGCAACTGAGGGAGGGTACAAGGGGAAAGGTTATGAAATCGAAGAATCAACAAGGCGACCGATCTTCCGATACACTTACCAGGGAATGGAAGTCGAGGACAAGATCTATCCAGGTGAGGATAACAAGAACGTCACACATGAGGTGACCATCAAAAACAGGGGATCAAAAACCGGATTGCATTACAAGCTGGGAGAAGGGCAAAACATTACTCTAATGCCTGGTGGTCTCTATGCAGTCAACGACAAACAGTATTACATAAAAGTGGAGGGCGGCACTCCCATTATCCGCGATGTTAATGGCATAAAAGAGATTATCGTTTCCGTTGACAGCAGTGTAAAATATTCAATTATCTGGTAAGCAAAGACAGCAAAAAATACAATTATGAGCGTCACAAAAAGCATCATAACATCTATAGTCCTGATCCTTATTGTAGTGCGTGTTGAAGCGCAGAATTCGAGCCGTACGCCTCAGGAAGATGATTATTATAAGATCATAACTCTTCCCACGCCTGAAGGAATTTTACTCGAAGTTGGTGGAGTAGCTATTATGCCAGATGGCCGCATAGCTGTATCTACACGTCGTGGTGACGTATGGATAGTGGAAAATCCGTCTATGGAAAATGGTACTGCACCGGAATACAATCTTTTCGCATCAGGATTGCACGAGCCTCTTGGACTAACATGGCATGAGGGATCACTTTATGCTGCACAAAGAGGTGAACTTACCAAGCTTACAGACAAAAATGGCGATGATAAAGCCGATGTTTACGAAACGGTATATGCATGGCCGCTTTCAGGTCACTACCACGAATATTCCTTCGGTCCTAAAATTGCACCCGATGGAAGTTTCTTTGTTACGTGCAATGTTGCCTTTGGCGATGAAGAATGGTGGCGCGGTGAGAGCAGAGTACCGTGGAGAGGATGGACCCTTAAGATCCATCCCGATGGAACGATGGAACCGTGGGCTACAGGAATGCGATCGCCATGTGGACTGGGAATGATCGATGGCGAATTTTTCTACGACGACAACCAGGGTGATTGGCAAGGGTCGGGTGGAATATTCCACCTTTCAAAAGGAAGCTTTACGGGCCATCCTGCGGGATTGCGTTGGACCAGCTTACCTGACTCGCCCGTGAAACTTACAACGCAACAGCTGTACGCAAAATTTGACCAACGCCAGACAAAAAAGGAAGGCCAGTATATCAAACCGGAAAACCTCCTTGAAGAAAAAGATCCTGCATTCCTGTATCAGGTCAAAAATGAATTCCAGGAAACAAGACTGCCTGCAGTATGGCTTCCTCATGGCGTGTTGGGAATTTCTAACGCCGAGATTATCAAGGATGAAACACAAGGTAAGTTCGGCCCTTTTGCGGGCCAGGTGTTTGTCGGTGACCAGGGACAGAGCAAAGTTGTTCGTGTCGTAATGGAAAAAGTGAAAGGCGAATATCAGGGAGTTGCATTCGAATTCAGATCAGGTTTCCAATCAGGAGTGCTTCGCATGAATTGGGGACACGACGGATCCATGTATGCAGGCTTAACAAATCGAGGCTGGGGATCAGCGGGTACATCCACGGCGGGCCTACAACGCCTGGTCTGGACCGGCAAGACGCCCATGGAAATGAAGACCGTGAAAGCGATGCCTGACGGTTTTGAAATTGAATTTACTCTCCCGGTAGACGTAAAGACAGCGGATGTCCTCGACTCTTACGCAGGTCGAAGCTATATCTATAAGTATCATCCGGTTTATGGGAGCCCAACTGTTAATGAAGAAAAACTAAATATTAAGGGTGTAAAAGTTTCAAGTGATGGAATGAAGGTTCGCGTCGTCGTCGACAATGTGAAACAATATTACCTGCACGAACTTAACGTAGGAGGTATCCGCTCTACCACCGGACTTCCTGTTCTTCATTCAACGGCCTATTACACATTGAACAACATTCCTGAAGGCGCTAAGGTGGCACCAGCAGAAATGAGCACAAAACGTTTGACTCCGGCTAAGGCGACTGTAGGAAAAACTGCAACTGTGAAAGCAACTGCATCAACCAAAGTCCCAACCTACGCCGACATTGAACCACTTCTCGTTAAGAATACGTGCGTCGCCTGCCATCAGCCCACTAAACGACAGGTTGGACCTGCGTATGCAGATATTGCCAAACGCAAATACACCAACGACAGGATAATACAATTGATTTATAATCCAGAACCAAAAAACTGGCCGGAGCATGAAACACCAATGGCGCCGATGCCACAGGTTCCAAAAGGCGAAGCCCTCAAGATCGCCAGTTGGATCAATTCTCTGAGAGCTGCTCGCGACTAAAGAAAGAACCCACAGCTACGTGGGTTCTTTTTCCCGCAGAATTCGCTGATCGAACGCACGCAGATTTCCGCTGAAAAACTAAGGTTTTTAAGATTGTTACTTTTTCAGCAGACTCTAACTATAAGTCCTTAGTTGATAGCCACTTTATCAGGAATGATGATCGCAGTTGGGAAATGGCGTTTGACTTCGACGTAATCTTTTTGCGCGTCAAGACGGCTAAAGTACTTACCAACTTTCACCCGGAAATTGGGTTGAGAGTACTGCACCTCTGACTCCAGATCCGGAAGTGTGCCCGTAAGTTCTTTTTTTGTGTTGAGCGCATCTTCGCGTTTTAATCCCGAGTAAACCTGGATGGTGAATCCATCAATGAAGTTGCGTTGAAGATTGGTGCGGTCTATACTATCAAGGACAGCATCAAGCTTTTTATTTACAGAATACTTCGCTTCGACGTAAGGTGTTTGCTTTCGTGTATTGTCCTGCACCGGAACGGTCTTACCAGGAGTTGTTTCCGTCTTCGGTCTCAATACGGAAAGGTCCTCCGAATATTTACTTCCAGCAGTTGTTGTGGTGGTGGTTTTTTTGGTGCCAGCACAGCCGATGAGCAATAAGCAAGCGGCAAGTAAAATCGAAAAGGAACGCAGAAGTCTCATATCAGTCAATTATGATACACCGGTTATTAAGAATATCGTCTTCAACTTTCTTGTATTTAACGTCACGCAATACTTTTCCATCAGTGTATTGGACGCTTACTTTGTCGTTTCGTCCAGCTAATTTCTCTGATTTGACGGGCATGACCTTTTCCTGAGGAGGACGGTTTGGCTGAGGCTGCTGTGCGCGTTCTCCGCCGCTTAACAAAGATTTGGACTCTTCCTTTTGCTCGTTCAATCTCACTCTGGCTCTTTGCACCCGGGCTTCCTGTACCTGCTCCGGCTCTTGCACCGGAATATCCGCCTTCATCAGGAAGGAAACTGTCTCTTCATTTACTTTTGCAATAAAGCGTTTAAACAGTTCGAAACCTTCGAACTTATAAATCAACAATGGATCTTTTTGTTCGTACACTGCATTCTGCACTGACTGCTTAAGGTCGTCCATTTCGCGCAGGTGTTCTTTCCAGAGCTGGTCAATGATATCGAGCGCAATGATCTTTTCCATTGATTTGATCAACTCGCTGTTGTTGGTCTCTACGGCTTTCGCGAGGTTAGCAGCAACACCAATCTGTTTCTTGCCATCAGAAAATGGAACAAGCACGTTTTCAACGGTAGCGCCACGCGTCTTGAATATATCTTTCATGATAGGCAATGACTTTGCGGCCACGGCCTTGTTCTTCTTGGTGTAATGGTCCAGCGTCTTGTGATAGAGCTCGTCTGTAAGTTTGTTCTGATCCGATTTATCAAATGTTTCCTTGGAGATCTCGTAGTCTAACCCAAGAACACCTAAAGCGTTCAGGCGCAGGCTTTCGTAGTCGTTCGCGTTTTTGGCGTTGATTACCATATCTTCACATGTGTCGAACAACATGGTCAAAATATCAAGCTCAAGCCTCTCTCCGAATAATGCGTTCTTCCTCCGCTTATAAATGACCTCACGTTGTGAATTCATTACGTTATCGTATTCCAGCAAGCGCTTACGAATACCAAAGTTATTCTCTTCAACCTTCTTTTGTGCGCGTTCAATAGAGCTCGTTACCATTGAATGCTGGATCACTTCTCCTTCCTTCAATCCTAGCTTGTCCATTACCCGGGCAATTCGCTCAGGCATAAAAAGACGCATCAGGTTATCTTCAAGCGATACGTAAAACTGCGAAGTACCGGGGTCGCCCTGACGCCCTGATCGTCCACGCAGCTGACGGTCGACTCTTCGAGACTCGTGGCGTTCTGTGCCTACGATCGCAAGTCCACCGGCTGCCCGTGATTCAGGAGTCAACTTGATATCGGTTCCCCTACCCGCCATATTGGTAGCGATGGTAACTGTCCCAGGTTTACCTGCCTCTGCAACAATTTCAGCTTCACGCTGGTGTTGCTTTGCATTTAATACCTGATGTTTGATTTTTCTTATCTGCAGCATCCGGCTTACTAACTCGGAGATCTCCACGGAAGTAGTTCCGACAAGCACTGGTCTTCCCGCTTCAATAAGCTTTACAATGTCATCTATGGCCGCGTTGAACTTCTCTCTCATTGTCTTGTAAACGAGATCGTCGTAATCCTTGCGGACCGCCGGCTTGTTGGTTGGAATCGTGACAACGTCAAGCTTGTAAATATCCCACAACTCGCCTGCCTCGGTTTCTGCAGTTCCCGTCATACCCGCTAGCTTGTGATACATCCGGAAGTAATTCTGAAGAGTTATCGTCGCATAGGTCTGAGTCGCATCTTCGACCTTCACATTTTCTTTCGCCTCAATTGCCTGGTGAAGTCCGTCGGAATATCTTCTTCCTTCCATTACGCGGCCCGTCTGCTCATCCACGATCTTCACTTTTCCATCGACAATGATGTATTCAATATCTTTCTCAAAAAGCGTATACGCCTTAAGCAACTGGCTTACACTGTGTATCCGCTGAGACTTAATCTGATAATCTCTAATGATCTCTTCTTTCTTCTGAAATTGTATTGACTCATCCATCGATGTGTCTTTCTCAACCTTGTTGAGTTCCGTGCCTATTTCCGGAAGGATAAAGAATTTCGCATCTTCTCCTTCACCGGTGATAAGGTCAATGCCTTTCTCCGTGAGATCTACACTATTGTCTTTTTCATCAATGATGAAGAATAGCGGCCTGTCCGCATCGGGCATATTCCGCTTGTTATCGGCCAGATAATAATTCTCTGTTTTCTGGAGAATTGATTTCATCCCTGTTTCACTGAGAAACTTGATCAGGGGTTTATATTTCGGCATCGCTCTGAACGCACGGAAAAGTGCAAGTCCGCCCTCTTTTTCGTTGCCTTCACCTATCTGTTTGCGAGCAGTGTTCAAGTATTCGTTAATGAGCTTCTTTTGTGCCTCAACCAGCTTAAATATCCGTGGTTTGAGGTCATAGAACTCGTGCTCATCTCCTTTCGGTACCGGACCAGAAATGATCAATGGAGTACGGGCTTCGTCGATAAGAACGGAGTCCACTTCGTCGACCATTGCATAGTGGTGAGTTCGCTGAACAAGTTCCTGCGGAGCTCTCGACATGTTATCCCTCAGATAGTCGAAACCAAATTCATTATTTGTTCCGTAGACAATATCCGACTGATATGCATTACGTCGTTGTGTTGAGTTTGGCTCGTGTTTATCGATACAATCAATGGTCAGGCCATGGAACTGAAAGATTGGTCCCATCCATTCGCTATCGCGTCTGGCGAGATAACTATTAACGGTTACTAGATGAACTCCACGCTTGGACAATGCATTCAGGAACGCGGGGAAGGTTGCCACCAAAGTTTTTCCTTCACCAGTTGCCATTTCCGCGATTTTCCCCTCATGCAATACAATGCCACCAATTATTTGCACTTCGTAGTGTAACATGTCCCACGTGATCATGTTACCGGCGGCCATCCATTTGTTGGCCCAGATCGCTTTGTCACCATCGATCTTCACATTCTCCATAGTTGCGGAAAGTGAACGATCGAAGTCCTGCGCCGTTACTTCAAGGAACTCGTTCTCTTTAAAGCGACGCGCTGTTTCTCTTACGATGGCAAATGTTTTTGGTAGAACACCCAAGAGGACTTTCTCGAGCTCTTTGTTTCGGTCTAGTTCAATCCTATCAATCTCCAGGAACACTGCTTCTTTTTCATTGATATCCAGCTCGGGATTATCTGCTATTTTTTTGTGCAACCCGGCCAGTTGAGCGTCTATTCCACTTAGTTCCTTGTCAATATGTTCCTGGATCTTCCTGGTTTCATTACGCAGCTCATCGTTGCTTATCGATTTAAGCTTTTCACCCTCGGCTTTGGTCTGCTCCACAAGGGGCATAATGCGTTTAATATCCTTTTCGGACTTAGTACCGAAAATCTTAGCAATGAATTTTAACATACCTTAATCTTTAAATCGTTCGTCGTTTCCACTCCTCCAATTTTGGAAAAATGGACAACCCAAACCCAAAGCGGGCTCAAAGTTAGTCTGTTTTTTGAGATTCAGGATGAACAATTACAGTTCCAAATCGCCTTCAAAGACCATTTTGGCAGGTCCGATTAGGTAAATTTCATCAAATGTGCCGGCCTGTCCGGTTGAATGAGACTGATGTGTCGATTTGAACTCTACGGAAAGCTCTCCGCCCCGTGTTTTGATGGTGACGGGCGACTTATAGTCCTTAAGTGATGCGGCTAGTGCGGCGGCCGTTACACCGGTTCCACATGAAAGAGTTTCATTTTCCACACCTCGTTCGTAGGTACGGACGTAGATGGTATTGTTTGTTAAAAGCTCTACAAAATTGACATTTGTTCCTCCGGGTTTGAAATAGTCATCGAAACGAATTCTCTTGCCCTCTTCGTAGACCGGGTAATCGTCGATGTATTTGACGAAACGGATAATGTGGGGTGAGCCGGTATTTAGGAAGTAGTCATCACCTAATGCCTTTACTTCAGATACTGGATTCATCATTAGTCTGATCAAGCCGTTTGGAAGGATCTCGGCAGAATGCGGTCCATCATAGGCGTTGAAAGAGCCCTTACCATTCACCATCCCAAGGGTTGATGCGAAATGCATCGCCGCTCTGCTTCCGTTCCCACACAGACTTTGGGATCCATCGCTGTTGAAATATTCGAGGTTGAAATTTAGCGAAGGATGTTTTTCAAGCAGCATAATTCCATCAGCGCCGATGCCAAAACGGCGATCGCACACGGACATGATCTGCTCTTTGGAAAGGGCCAGCACACTCGCACGATTATCGATCACGACGAAATCGTTACCCGCTGCCTGGTACTTATAGAAATGAATGCGTGACACGTTGGAAATACTTTTATGAACCGGGCTGGACTTTACTTGACCTCTTCATAGTCGATGTATTCGCCACCTTTTTTACCGCCCTTCGCCTTTGTCGCTCTTGGATCAGCACCTACGTTATTGTCAAAATTTCTTTGCTGTTGATTGCGAAGTTGCTGGGACGCCGCTCCTGCCCGGAAAAACAGACTTCCGATTTTATAGATTGCGTAAACTATAAGGCTTAGAATAAGAAGAAACCTAAACATAGCTTTTTAAATATTTTAACGACAAACAGGAAAACAAAGGTATGTGTTTCCTTAGTAGGACGGAAGTTATGCACTTTTATTTTGACCGGCGGTTGACAAAAATACCCCACGCTAGAGCGGTCTGATGCCCTCAAAAAACAGGCACTTGCCCCTAGTTTTCGCCGGATTTGGAAAAAAACAAGTCTACGCCGACCCTGCTTTCGCAATAATGCTCCAGAAGGTGCAGCCTATTTGCTCAGATATAGGTTCCGTTCCGAGTAAATCTTCATGAAATAATCGTCCATTAGGTCGTCTATAAAGTAGATCGATTCGCCGGTAGATTTCATTTCCGGACCTAGCTCTTTATTGACTTCAGGGAATTTGTGGAACGAAAAGACTGGCTCTTTTATCGCGTATCCTTTCTTCGTTGGGGCAAAAGTAAAGTCCTTCACTTTTTTCTCGCCCAACATAACTTTCGTCGCGTAGTTGACATAAGGTTCATCATAGGCTTTGCAGATGAATGGCACCGTCCTCGAAGCGCGAGGGTTAGCTTCAATGATGTACACTTTATCTTTCTTTATGGCAAACTGAATGTTTATGAGTCCCACAGTCCGCAATGCCAGCGCGATCTTATGGGTATAGTGTTCAATCTGCTTGACGATAAAATCACCAAGGTTATAGGGTGGTAACACTGCATATGAATCCCCGGAGTGAATACCAGCTGGCTCAATGTGCTGCATGATCCCAATGATGTAAACATCCTCTCCATCGCAGATAGCATCGGCTTCGGCTTCAATAGCTCCATCGAGAAAATGATCCAACAAGACTTTGTTATCCGGTAAGTGTTTCCAGATATCCAGGATGTGATGTTCAAGTTCCTGCTCGTTGATAACGATCTTCATGCTTTGGCCACCCAATACATAAGAAGGTCTTACGAGCAGAGGAAAGCCGATTGTTTTGGAAACTTCGATAGCATCGTCTGCATTAAGAGCTACACCAAATTCCGGATAGGGAATAGCCAATTCTTTCAACAGCGTGGAGAACCGGCCGCGGTCCTCTGCAAGGTCAAGGGCTTCGAACGAGGTGCCTATGATCTTGATGCCATACTTATGAAGTTTCTCCGCGAGTTTCAGAGCAGTTTGTCCTCCTAACTGAACGATTACGCCCTCAGGTTTTTCATGCTGAATGATATCATACAAATGTTCCCAGAAAACCGGCTCGAAGTATAACTTATCGGCTATGTCGAAATCCGTAGACACAGTTTCCGGATTGCAGTTGATCATTATTGTTTCGTAGCCGCATTCTCGCGCAGCCAGTACACCGTGCACACATGAATAGTCGAACTCGATACCCTGACCGATTCTATTAGGTCCGGAACCAAGAACAACGATTTTCTTTTTGTCGGAAACTATTGATTCGTTCTCGGAGCCGAAAGTGCTGTAATAATAAGGCGTCTTCGCTTCAAACTCCGCGGCGCAGGTATCCACAAGTTTGTATACCCTGTTGATGCCCATGTCCTTCCGCTTTTTATAGACATCACTTTCATAACAATCAAGTAAGTGCGCAATTTGTCGGTCGGCATATCCTTTTTCCTTTGCCTTTCTCATCAGCGTCTGAGGAACCGTATGCAGCTCGTACTTACTTATCTCTTTCTCCATTTCCACGAGCTCCTCTATTTGTTTCAGGAACCACCTATCTATCTTCGTCAGCTTTTGGACGGTCTTCAACGGTATGCCTAGCTTAAGAGCATCGTAGATATGGAACACTCTGTTCCAGCTCGGATGTTCAAGGCTGTACAGAAGTTCATCCTGCTTTGTGAGTTCTTTTCCATCAGCGCCAAGGCCGTTCCTTCTGATCTCCAGGGATTGACACGCCTTTTGCAGCGCTTCCTGAAAGTTGCGTCCAATTCCCATGGCTTCGCCCACTGACTTCATTTGAAGGCCAAGCTTTCGATCAGCACCGTGGAACTTATCAAAATTCCAACGTGGCACTTTTACGATCACATAGTCGATTGCTGGTTCGAAATAGGCTGTTGTGGTCCCGGTGATAGCATTATTCAGTTCATCGAGATTATATCCGATAGCCAGTTTCGCTGCGATCTTTGCAATAGGATATCCTGTTGCTTTTGAAGCGAGTGCCGACGAACGCGACACACGTGGATTGATCTCTATACCTATGATCTGTTGATCGTTATCAGGGTTTAGGGAAAACTGCACGTTACATCCTCCGGCAAACATTCCAATTCCATTCATCATCTTGATGGCGAGATCGCGCATGTGCTGATAAACGGTATCGGGTAGCGTCATCGCCGGGGCAACTGTGATCGAATCACCGGTATGGATTCCCATCGGATCAAAATTTTCGATCGAACAAATGATGATCACGTTACCGATGTTGTCACGGAGCAATTCGAGTTCATATTCCTTCCATCCCATGATACTCTGCTCCACAAGAACTTCATGTATTGGAGACGCGTGCAAACCATTATTCAGCGCATCATCAAAATCCGCAGGATCATTCACGAAAGCGCCTCCTGTTCCCCCCAGCGTATAAGAAGGCCGGATGACAAGCGGGAAGCCTATTTCCTGCGCTATTTCCTTCCCTTGAAGAAATGACGTCGCCGTTCCACCTTTACAAACATCCACACCCAGCTCAATCATTTTGAGTCTGAATTTTTCCCTGTCCTCCGTTGTCTCAATTGCTTTAATATCGACCCCAATGATGCGCACACCGAAGTGCTGCCAAATACCGGCCTTTTCACAGTCAATACAAAGATTTAAGGCTGTCTGGCCGCCCATTGTGGGGAGCACGGCATCGATATGATGTTTTTCTAATATTTCGCGGATGGATTTTTTAGTCAGTGGTTTCAGGTAAACATGATCCGCCGTCACTTTGTCAGTCATGATAGTGGCGGGATTTGAGTTGATCAGGACTACCTCAATGCCTTCCTCCCGAAGCGATCGTGCGGCCTGGGAACCTGCATAGTCAAATTCACAGGCTTGACCGATAATAATTGGGCCGCTTCCGATGATGAGGACGGAGCGAATACTTCTATCTCTTGGCATTGTTGAGTGGAAATGGGGTGAACAAAATTGGGCAAAAATAAAACACAGATTGAAATCATTTCATAAATGCACACATTATTATCACGAAATTATTCGGATGATCTTGTTACCGATTGAAAACTTTCTTTTTTCCCTATTCAGGGATTTTTGCAACTTTTGGCGTCTTTGGATTGCGCATGAATTTGATACAGAAAGGGAAAGATAACCGTTACGATGCTATCGTGGTTGGTTCCGGAATAAGCGGAGGCTGGGCAGCTAAAGAGCTGTGCGAAAAAGGGCTAAAAGTCTTGCTGCTGGAGCGAGGGAAACCGCAGAATCATCCCGATTATCCTACAGCTACTCTGGATCCCTGGAAGTTTCCACATTGCGGCCGGCTCACACAACAGGATAGAACCAATAGTCACGTTCAGGCGCGCCACTATTCTTTTCAGGAGGATAGTAAGCACTTCTATATCAACGACCTCGAAAATCCCTACAACGAAGTAAAACGGTTTGACTGGATCCGCGGAGATGTTGTGGGCGGTCGCTCGCTCTTATGGGCTCGCCAATGTTACCGATGGAGTGATTTGGATTTTGAAGCCAACGCAAAGGACGGTTATGGCGTGGATTGGCCAATCCGATATAAAGACCTCGCTCCCTGGTATGACTATGTTGAGACGTTCATCGGCGTAAGTGGTCAAGAAGAAAATATCCCACATCTGCCTGACAGCAAATTTCTTCCACCGATGGAGATGAATTGTGTGGAGAAGGATTTCAAGTCAAGAGTTCAAAAGAAATATCCCGACCGATATGTTACGATCGGCCGAACTGCTAACCTAACAGCCCCGGTAAAAGGGCGAGGGGTATGCCAGACCCGCAACCTTTGCCATCGAGGTTGTCCCTATGGCGCATATTTCAGCACTAATGCCAGCACTCTTCCGGCAGCTTTTTCAACTGGCAATCTCACTTTGCGTCCAAACTCTTTGGTGAACAAAGTTATCTACGATGAGAAGAGAGGTAAGGCTACGGGTGTAGAAGTTACCGATGCAGATACCGGCGAGACGATGGAGTTTTATTCCAGAATAATATTCCTGAACGCCTCTACGGTTGCCACGGCGTTCATTTTATTGAACTCTGCTTCTGCAAGGTTCCCCAACGGTCTGGGCAATGGAAGTGATCAGCTTGGCCGAAATCTCATGGACCATCACAAACAAGCCGGAGCGTCGGCAAAAGTGGATGGATTTGAAGACCAATATTATTATGGCCGACGGCCCACCGGTATCTACATTCCGAGATTCAGGAATTTGACTGAAAAACACCCGGATTACCTTCGGGGTTTTGGATATCAGGGTACAGGGTCGAGGGAAGGATGGAACTCCCAGAGGTCAACGTTCAGCCTGGGCGCAGAACTCAAGGAAGCCGTTCAAAAACCCGGGCCCTG
>DATHIE010000663.1:0-2883 GCA_035316905.1 Chryseolinea sp.
CATTACTGGATTGACATGACGAAATATTGACGCTTACAAATTGGATAACCAAATATGCTGCAGGAATAAAATGGTTTTCTTAAATTTGAGTGACCATTGTATTTTACTTTCATGGCGAAACAAAAACCTTCTACCATTGACGAATACATCTCTGGATTTCCAGAAGATACCCGGCAAATGTTGGAGGAGGTTAGGAGTACAGTAAAAAATGCTGTGACTGACGCAGGGGAGAAGATCAGTTACGGTATACCCTGCATTACGTTGAATGGAAAATACGTTCTCTATTTTGCCGGATACAAGAAACACATTGGCCTCTATCCGGTTCCCGGTAAAGGGTTTGAAAAAGATTTTGCACCCTATAAAACATCAGGAAAGGGAACCATTCAATTTCCGCTCGACAAACCCCTGCCGCTGAAGCTCATTAAAAAGATCACAAAATTCCTGGTACAACAGAGTTTAGCAAAGGAAAAGGTTAAACCCGAAAAGAGAGCCAAGGCATCCTCAAAAAAAGGATAACAACCAGATGTTCGATGTTTTCCACGACACAATGGATGTCATGGAAATATTTTCAACAGACTGTACGCCATGTAACGCCCCAAAACGAGTCCCGCTAGGGACGTAATACTGGTAGCAACAATGAATCGTTGAAAACAAAATCCCGTAGGGATGACACAAGGACGGTTGCAGAAATGATAGAACAGACAAACGGAAAATTATTCACGACGATCGTCGGTTTGCCAGGATGGTTATTCGGATGCGAGCTCATCATATCGCCGTTGTGTCATCCCCAAAAGGGATTTAGAATCATTGCTTGCCAATTTTTCTACCAGTGTGTCCCTATGGGACAATACACATCGTCCTCAGGGACGCGATACTGGTCCTCAAAAGGGTAACAACCAGATGTTCGGCGTTTTCGACGAGGCAATGAATGTCCTGGAAATATTGTCAACAGAAACAACATGGTCCCCAAAAACGAGTCCCGCTAGGGACGTAATATTGGTAGCAACAATGAATCGTTGAAAACAAAATCCCGTAGGGATGACACAAGGACGGTTGCAGAAATGATAGAACAGACAAACGGAAAATTATTCACAACGATCGTCGGTTTGCCAGGATGGTTATTCGGATGCGAGCTCATCATATCGCCGTTGTGTCATCCCTAAAGGGATTTAAATCATTGCTTGTCAATTTTTCTACCAGTGTATTGTCCCTATGGGACAAATAACACCGCGTCCGAAGATCCCGATGGCTTGAATCCAGAAAGCCAATACATCTACGTCAAATTATTGATGTAAATTGATCCAACGTCCCTGTTTTTATATCTTTATATCTAAACAAACTTCCATAGCAAAATAGTTACCACATGATAAATTGGATTCAACATCCGATTACTTTAGAGGGTCAGGTCATACAGCTGATCACATTGAACAAAGATCATTTCTCAGAATTGGAAGTGCTGGCGGCCGATAAACGGATCTGGCAACATTATGTTTACGATGGAACAGACAGCAACAGATTCAGGTCCGTATTGAAATCCGCGATAGATGAAATGCTGAATGGCACTCAGGTTCCGTTTGTCATTTATCACAAGGTTGGAAAGAAGATTATAGGAAGCACACGGTTTATGGATATACAGGCCCCTCATCGCAAGGTTGAGATCGGCAGTACGTGGTTGCATCCAGATTATTGGGGCACAGAAGTAAATTTGGAGTGTAAATTATTGATGCTCACGTATTGTTTTGAAAAGGTCGGCGCATTGCGGGTTCAGTTTAAAACCGATGAGAACAATGCAAGGTCAAGGAGAGCCATCGAAAAGATTGGCGGTAAGTTTGAAGGTGTGTTAAGGCATGATATGCTGCGGGATAATGGCACTAATAGAAATTCTGTTTATTATAGTATCATAGATGACGAATGGAGTGCATTGAAGATATCCTTAACAGACCAGCTGCACAAAAAGGTAAATGCATAAAGAACCTAACTTGTTTATTAATAATAAATTCGGACTTAAGTAAAATTCAAGTTAGAATTCACAGTTGTTGACTAACCTATCTCTCAATATGAGTACTTTAGATCATTTACTGCAAGCAGTAGCCGTCGCTCGCCGGCAATTCATACAAGCCGCATCAGGTCTGACTATTGAACAATCACAGTTTAAATCATCACCTGATGTATGGTCTGTGGTTGACAACGTGGAGCACATGGTTTGGGCGGAAATGGGTGGAATCAATGGAATGTGGAAAACGTTTGACGGTATCAAACAAAACAAGCCCATCTGGCAAGGTGAGGCAATCCATCACGGTCTGCCTATTGAAAAAATCATTGAATTGACGTGGAAGGAAAAAGAACTGGTACCTGAAATTGCTAAGCCAAGGTGGGGCGGGCCTGTTGAATATTGGATATTGGCCCTTAATAATTGTCAGCTCCTTTTGGAGGAACTGTGTTGGGCAATGCAAGGATATGATCCGGAGAAGATCATTTATCCACACATCATTTCAGGTCCTTTAAATGTAGTGCAACGGTTGGAGTTTCTTCGATTTCATCTGAACCGCCATCAGCTACAAATTGAGAATATAAAATTGCATCCCAACTTTCCGAAGAGGGCGGTTGTAACGAGTCGATAGCTTCATGATCTAACCTTTTAACAATCCAGAATACCTTGGCGAACGAACTTTACTTACTAAGCGGTCTCGGTGCAGACAGAAGGGCATTTGCCTTCCTCGACCTGCATGGTTTCAAGCTAGTATACATTGATTGGATCAAACCTCTCGACGATGAAAAAATTGAATCCTATGCACGACGTTTGCTTGAACAGATCAAAACAGATCGTCCAACCTTGATCGGAGTGTCTTTTGGAGGAATGATAGCAATCGAAATTGCCAAGCT
>DATHIE010000664.1:0-10631 GCA_035316905.1 Chryseolinea sp.
TCCAGATTCAATAAAGCACTTGCAACGATGGTCATTGCAGCCAGTTCCGGGCTGGCATTTTTTTCAGCCGCTAATTTTGTAGCCGCCGTTTTATTCGCCTTATACTCTTCAAGCGCCTCATCATAAAGTCCCTCCAGAACATCAAGCTTCTGATCGTTAATGTCGCGGACCAAAATACTTCTATACCCAGCTCTGATCTGTTCTTTGGGTTGCACCTTTTGTTTGACCATACCTTTTGCCAGACTTCGTGCAGCAACAACAAATGACGAATCGTTCAACGTAACCAATGCCTGTAGCGGGGTATTTGTTCGTATGCGTCGACTTACGCAAACCTCGCGACTTGATCCGTCAAACATCATCATTGAAGGATAAGGGCTCGTTCGCTTCGCATAGGTGTATACCGACCTCCGGAACTCATCGTCACCTTCACTTTCTTTCCAGTATTCGTTGCTGTAAACTGAATTCCAGATCCCCGCCGGCTGATACGGCATAACACTCTTACCATACATCTTGTCGCTAAGCAATCCACTTACGGCTAATGCCTG
The DNA here is from genome assembly GCA_035316905.1 of Chryseolinea sp. Lineage (GTDB taxonomy): Bacteria > Bacteroidota > Bacteroidia > Cytophagales > Cyclobacteriaceae > Chryseolinea. The sequence continues at coordinate 546 of DATHIE010000664.1, forward strand.
ATCACGAACCTGTTCGAATGTGAGTCGCACCCTTGGGCCTCTGGCTAAAAAATTATTTGTTGGATCGCGTTCCAATAATTCGTTCGACACGTGCGAATCTTGCCTATATGTAGCGGACATCACCATTTCCTTTACCAGTTTCTTCATGCTCCAATGGTTCTCATTCATGAAGCGCAACGCAAGCCAATCCAATAATTCCTTGTCAGTTGGTATCGCACCCTGTGTACCAAAGTCTTCGAGCGATTCTACAATACCGGTCCCGAAGATCTGTTCCCAGAATCGATTCACAATTGCGCGTGCTGTGAGCGGATTTTCTTTACTTAATAACCAAGCAGCAAAACCAAGACGGTTATATGGTTGACCCTTGGGAAAAGCATTCAATGATTTCGGAACGCCTGCTGTCACCGAATCCCCCTTGGCCAGCCAGTTGCCTCTTACAAAGATCCTGGTTGTCCGATGTTGTTCCGCCGTGTTTTCAATCATTATTGGTGTTTCATCTGCTGTTGCGTTTACGAGATCAAGGAACGATGACTTGATGCCTTCGTAATCTTTTGATCCTTTGCCTGGCAGATCGTCGCGAAACGCGAACCACTCCACGCCACAAACAGCGTTGTCAGGTTTTATTTGAGTGTTTCTAAAAGTTATGTACAGGTCGTGTTTTCCACTGGTTGGTTTTACCGGCACTGAAATCGCACGTGCTCCCTTTGGTAATTTGCCGCCTGCTATTATAGCGCCGTCGATGTGGTCGCGTCGGATTTCAAACGAACCACCTTCAGCATCGGCCCAGTAGGTCATAATCAGGTTTGTTTTTCCTTCCAGGGAGATTTGCTTTACACGTGCGCTGCCACCGGAGCGAATGCCAAGGAATTTGTTGTCGATCAGCTCACCGTTAATGAATTGATCGAAATCATGTGGGTGAAATTTTGGCTCAAGGGTTTTTAAGAAGCGCGTAACTTCCTGTTCTTCTTTCACTCCACCATTTGATTTTACCCATGCTTTGATTTTCTCCAGCCGTAGATTGTCTTCCTCGTTATAGATCCTCAGGTTAGGATGCTCACCCGGAGTATCCTCGTCCCGGGTGTTGTTAAAAAATGCCATTGCCTTGTAATATTCTTCATTGACGAAAGGGTCGTACGGGTGAGTATGACATTGAACACACTGCATCGTCGTACTTTGCCAGATCTCCCACGTCGTGCCAACTCTGTCTATAAGCGCCGCCACGCGAAATTCTTCATCGGTAGTTCCTCCTTCATCGTTGTTCATGGTATTGCGATGAAATGCCGTCGCGATTAGCTGATCATCGGTCGGGTTCGGCAGTAAATCACCAGCCAGCTGCTCCGTTGTAAACCGGTCGAATGGCATATCCGAATTAAAGGCCTTTATGACCCAATCGCGGTAACGCCAAATGGTACGCCCTGCATCCTTTTCATATCCCTTGGTGTCGGAATACCTGGCCATATCAAGCCACCAGCTTGCCCACTTTTCGCCGAAGTGAGGAGATGTCAGCAACTCATCCACTACACGCGCATAGGCATCTGGCCGTTCGTCTTTAATAAACTTTTCCGCTTGTGCGAGCGTTGGGGGCAGTCCAATGACATCCAAATAAACCCTTCGGATAAGCGTCGCTTTATCTGCTTCCGGCGACGGCGTGAGGTCTTCTTCCTCAAGCCTTTTCAATATGAAGTAGTCGATCTCGTTTTTGACCCAGTCCTCTCCACCTGCGGAAAAGCCTGAGACAACCCCACCTGAATTTGGCACAGCAACTGGTCGAGGCGGCAAATACGCCCAATGGTCACCCCACTGAGCTCCTTCTTTGATCCACTGTCGGAGTATGGCGATTTCCTCGCTGCTCAAAGGTTCTTCTTTATAGGGCATCCTGACCTCCGGATCGTTGGATGTGATCCTGCGGATCATTTCGCTATGCTCAGGATCACCCGGAATAATCATATGTTTTCCGGATTCTGCGGTATCCAGGGCCTCGTGTCGGAAAAGAAGGCTGAATTTGGCGTTTCTTTTGACCCCTCCGTGGCAGGCGATACAGTGTTTGTTCAGTATCGGTTTAACTTGCGCGCTGAAATCTATGCCTTTATCCCTGCAACCAATAAAAATCACTCCTGCTAAGACCAGTCCAATGAAATATCGTATGGTGCAAACGTTTGACATAGATTATAAAATTAGTCCAAAAAAGGTCATGAAACGAAAGATTTTGATGCCAGCGGCAGGGTGGCGTAGCTGAGGAACTGGCATTCAAAGATCCGGCCGTTCACAGGGCAAATTTTAGCGGAAAGTTTTTAAATCAGGGCAATTTTTATACTTTTGCAGGCTCAAAACTAAAAAAACATGAACAATTACGAGACGGTATTCATTTTAAATCCCGTTTTGTCTGAGGACCAGGCAAAGGATGCTGTCGAAAAATTCGTGAAGGTGTTGAAAAAAGCTAATGCCGAAATTCTCAATAATGAGCAATGGGGCTTAAAGAAATTAGCTTATCCAATCAACAAAAAGTCAACAGGCTTTTATAATCTCATTGAATTTGCGGCAGAATCTCCAGTCGTTGACACACTCGAGACAGAATACAGAAGGGATGAATCGGTGATGCGCTTTTTGACCACAGTGCTTGACAAACATGCACTTATTTACAACGAGCGGAGACGCAAAGGCGAATTCAAAAACAAGGACAGAAAACCTGTAAAGAAAGCTGAGGAGGGCGTTAACAAATGACATTAATGAATGAACCCATAAAGCGGGCAGAGATTAAACCAAAATACTGCCGCTTTAAGAAGAATGGTATCAAGTACATCGATTACAAAGATCCTGACTTCTTGCTGAAGTTTATCAACGAGCAGGGAAAGATCCTGCCTCGCAGACTTACAGGTACGAGCTTAAAGTTCCAGAAGAAGGTTGCACAAGCTGTAAAGCGTGCGCGCCATCTGGCCCTCCTTCCGTATGTAGGTGATTCTTTAAAGTAATCGTTGAACTCTAACAGCACACGAACATGGAAGTAATATTAAAGCAAGATGTATCAGGTCTTGGATATAAGAACGACACCGTTAAGGTAAAGGCTGGATATGGCAACAATTTCCTTATTCCAAATGGCCTCGCGTTGATTGCCAGTGATTCCAACAAAAGACTGATCGCAGAAAATGTCCGTCAGGCATCACACAAAGCAGCAAAGGTCAAGCAGGATGCTGAGGCGCTCGCAGCCAAGATCGGCGAACTGACTGTTGAGATCAAAACCAAGGCTGGCGAAAGTGGTAAGATCTTTGGCGCAGTTACGGCCCTTCAGATCGCGGATGCATTAAAATCACAAGGATTTGATGTTGACCGTAAGAAGGTACACCTGAAGGAAGTGCCCAAACAAGTTGGCACCTATACTGCAACATTGGACCTTCACAAGGAAGTGAAGCATGAGATCCAGATCAAGGTGGTTGCTGAATAGTAAATAGCATTAGAACAGACAAAAGGCCGGCTTATTCAATTAAGCCGGCCTTTTTTATTTGATACTGACGCTTAACACTCGTTTGCAAAAATATATTTAAATCACACCTAACCAATTCGTAGCATAGATGGTATTTTAGGTTTCCTCTAACCAAACCCCAGGCAATGAAAGCCACTGAACTTTTTCAGAAGTATCCCCTGGCAAGCAATACCTGGGATGAAATGTATGATAAAGAGAACGTGCGGCTTCATTACCAGAACGTTTACGACTCGTTGTCGCGTATTCCTCCTGACGAACTAGGGAAGAAAGAGGAACTGGCCAAGAGTTTGTTTATGAGCCAGGGGATCACCTTTACCGTCTATTCCAGCGGTGAGGGAATCGAGAAAATTTTTCCGTTTGACATAATTCCCCGGATCATTACAGCGACCGAATGGGATTTCATCGAGCGAGGTATAAAACAGCGACTCAACGCATTAAATCTTTTTCTGAAGGACGTCTATCACCAGCAGTTCATTCTGAAAGATGGCATTGTCCCCGTTGATCTCATCTACTCATGCCCTCACTACCTTCGGGAAATGCAGGGCGTAAATGTGCCTCATGACATATATGTTCACATCGCAGGCATAGATCTGATCCGCGATCACGACGGAACGTTTTATGTCCTTGAAGACAATCTCCGTACGCCCTCTGGTGTTTCGTACATGATTGAGAACCGTGAGATCACGAAACGGATCTTTCCCGATCTTATTCCACAAAACCACGTAAGGCCCGTCACGCAGTATCCAAATATCCTTTATAAAAATCTGGTTGCCCTTTCTCCCGGTCAGGTATCATCACCAAATGTTGTACTGCTCACTCCAGGTATTTACAACTCGGCATATTTCGAACATACGACCCTTGCGCGACTAATGGGAATTGAGCTTGTGGAAGGACGCGACCTGGTGGTCGAAAATCAAAAGGTTTACATGAAGACAACGGCAGGCCTTCAGCAGGTTGATGTAATTTACCGACGTGTTGATGATGAATATCTCGACCCGCTAGTGTTCAATCCGGACAGCGTTCTGGGAGTATCAGGCATTCTGTCGGCGTACCGCAAAGGCAATGTTGCCATTGTCAATGCTATCGGGAATGGAGTAGCAGATGACAAAGCTATCTACGTATATGTGCCTGACATGATACGCTACTATTTGAACGAGGAACCGATATTAAAGAATGTGCCTACCTATCAACTGTCAAAACCAGACGAGCGTGACCATGTGCTCAAGAATATTACCAACATGGTGGTGAAGAAGACCAATGGATCGGGTGGTTACGGAATGTTGATGGGACACGCAGCATCCGACAAAGAGATCAGAGATTATCAGCTCGAAATACAAAAAGATCCCAGGCAGTTTATTGCGCAGCCTGTAATCAGCTTATCCAACGCCCCATGTTACGTTAACGGAAAGGCACAACCGCGGCGGATCGATTTGCGGCCCTTCGCGTTGTGCGGTCCCAGTGGAATCGAAATTGTGCCAGGTGGACTCACCAGGGTTGCATTAAAAGAAGGATCGTTGGTCGTTAATTCTTCTCAAGGCGGAGGAAGCAAGGACACGTGGGTGCTTGCACAGTAAGAATACATTAACAACAAATAAAATGTTAAGCCGAGTTGCCGATTCATTGTATTGGATGTCGCGTTATATGGAGCGCACCGATAGTATCCTAAGGATGCTAAAGATCAACTATGCGTCCTCACAGGATAATCCTGAGGAATTTTCGTGGCACCCCGTACTGAAAATTTTTGGCAATCTTGAGGAGGATGAAATTCAAAACCACGACGACAACAGCAGAAAGGTTTTGCAATACATGGTATTGAGCCGGGAAAATTCAAATTCCGTCTTCAACATGGTTACACTCGCCCGGGAAAATGCACGTGGGGTTCAGGATAATATAACGGTTGAGCTATGGAAATGCCTCAACGAGTTTTATCATATCGTCCGTGGCGACCGTCTTATATATGCCTTGCAACATGGCGATCCAATAACCGTACTGGATACACTGATTAAGGAATGCACATTGTACTTCGGTGTTACTGACGTGACCATGTTCAGAGGCGAAGGGCTGTGCTTTATGAGAGTTGGGAAATACATGGAACGCGCTCTTCAATCCGCAGAAATCCTGGATATCAAACTCAGCGACCAGTCGTATGATCTCGACCGCCCCACCGATGCCACGTATTGGAAATATTTACTGATGTCTATTTCTGGCTATTCGTTGTATTTAAAACGCTACCAGTCGGGTTTTGAAGCACGAAACATCATTGACCAGGTCTTGTTCAACGTCGATTTTCCAAAATCGGTGCTTTATTCATTGAATCAGCTGCAACGGTACTTTGATCGACTTCGCAGTGACAGGAATATTGAAGGTTTTTCAAAAGTTCAATTCAGTATTGGAAAGCTGAGAAGCAAAGTGCAATACTCAGATGTGCAAACCGTATCGAACATCGGCCTGCACCACTACCTCAACGAGATCACCACAGACATCGACGACATCGGAAGCACATTGAACCAATACTATTTCGCTTATAGTTAACACACTGCTATGTCAAAATTCAAGATTAGACATGTTACGAAATATACGTACGAAACAACGGTACGGGACAGCGCCAACCAGATAATGCTATATCCTATCAAGGATGCATTCCAAACGATCCTCAATCATTCCATATCAATAACTGGTCATCCGATTGTCGACGTTTACCTGGACTCTTTTGGCAATCAGGTAGGCACATTCACCCATGCGCGACCGCACCAGGAACTTGTGATTGATTCGAAGTTGTTGGTTGAGACGTTTCCGCACCGCGCACCAGACGATACCACACCGCAGGAATTGCAGTGGCTGGAGTTGTCCACGTTAAAAAACCAGCTAGAGTTTATCGACTTTCTGCGCCAGGAACGTTTCGACGCGCTACCAGAGGTTCAAAATATTCTGGAAGCTGAACGATGTAAACACTGTACGCCATTCGAGACGGCTAAACACTTTTGTGATTATATCTACACCCAATTCGAGTATAAAAAGGGAATAACCACCGTCGAATCTACAATTGACGAAGTATGGAAACTTCGCTCAGGTGTATGTCAGGACTTTGCTCACATCCTGCTTGTAATGCTCCGCCTTAAGAATATTCCGGCGCGATACGTAAGCGGTTATGTGTGTCCGAAGAAAAATGGAATGCGTGGTGAAGGAGCTACGCACGCATGGGTCGAGGCTTACATTCCATTTTACGGTTGGCTGGGATTAGATCCAACAAACAATTCGCTCGCCAATGAAGCGCATGTACGTCTTGCAGTCGGAAAGAATTTTTCTGATTGTTCACCCGTGAAAGGAACGTACAGGGGCACGTCGACCCACACACTTGACGTACTCGTTTCAGTTGGTTATGAAGATGGTATGATAACTGATGGTGAACACGAAATCTCGAAACCGGAAGTAAAATCAGCCGTAAAAAATTCGTTCAGACGGCACCAGGAAATGCAGATGCAGCAGTAGTTAGTAAGTAGTAAGTAGTAAGCAGTAAGCAGTACATTCATACTTTATTTTACCACTTACCACTTACCATTTACCTCTTACTATATTCCTCTAGAACTTATAGCGAACGAATGCTTCCATCGCTTCGTATTCCGCCAGACCCAGTGCGTTGTACGCTTGAGCCGTTGCATGGTTTCTGTCTTCAGCGCGCATCCAGAACTCGCGCTTGTCGCTACCTGGGAACATAGCGCTGTCTTTTTGTGACTGATGTTTGAAAACGGCACGGCGCTTACGCATCAACTCTTCCGGACTTAATGGTACTGCCATTTCAATTTGGTCGATATCCCATTCCTGCCACGCTCCCCTGTAAAGCCATACCCAGCAATCCTTGGCCCAAGGCTTCTTCTTAAGTCTCTTAAGCGCTTCGAAAATGGCCGCGAGGCAGACACGGTGAGTTCCATGAGGGTCAGAAAGATCGCCCGCTGCGTATACCTGGTGAGGTTTAACACGTTCCAGGATATCCATAATTATGCGTATATCATCCTCACCTAAAGGTTTCTTCTTGACGGCCCCCGTTTCATAGAATGGCATATCAAGAAAATGCATCTGTTCATCAGGAACGCCAACGTAACGGCCACCCGCTTTTGCTTCACCCCTCCTGATCAAACCCTTAATTTTTAATACTTCGGGGCTGTCCAGTTGTCCTGGTCCTTTCTTCTTTAACGATTGAACCACCTTCTTGTAGAACTTTGCGCCGTCTGATTTACTGAGGCCAAACTGATCATTAAAATCCCGCACAAAATCAGCGAAGCGAATCGCGTCGTCGTCGAACACAGCAATATTTCCGGATGTTTGATAGGCTACGTGTACTTCATGGCCCTGATCAACCAACCTGATGAATGTTCCTCCCATTGAGATCACATCATCGTCGGGATGTGGAGAAAAGATGAGGGCACGTTTAGGGAACGGACGCGCGCGTTCGGGGCGGTGAGAATCGTCGGCATTCGGTTTGCCGCCTGGCCATCCCGTGATCGTGTGCTGCAGGTAATTGAAAACTTTGATATTTACCTGGTATGCTGATCCGTATTCTGTAATGATGTCGCTCATACCGTGTTCCATGTAGTCATGGTTGGTAAGTTTGAGTACAGACTTACTCAATTTCTGACACAACCAAACTACTGCTTTCCGTATTAGCTTATCGTTCCAATCGACACTGTCGAGTATCCATGGTGTTTTGTTGCGTGTTAATGCAGAAGCAGCCGCGCCATCCACTACAATGGTGCAATCGCGATGTTTCTGCAGGAATGAAGAAGGGATCTGGTCTGAGACCGGTCCTTCGACTGCCTTATAAATAATCGAAGACTTTCCTTCGCCCCATGCCATCATATAAACCTTTGCGGCTTTCATGATAGACCCCACACCCATTGTGATTGCTTTGCGCGGAACGTTTTCGTCGCCAAAGAAGTCACTGGAAGCGTCAATTCGTGTGACCTGGTCCAGTGACACTAACCTTGTAAGGGATTTTTCAGATGAGCCCGGTTCATTAAAACCGATATGACCAGTGCGTCCAATACCCAGGATCTGAATGTCCAGGCCGCCGAGATTGTCAATTTTTTCTTCATAGGCACGGCAAAACTCACCGATGTCTTCTTTGTCGATCGTGCCATCTGGAATGTGGACATTCTTTTTTGGAATATCGATATGATCAAATAGATGTTCACGCATAAACCGGACGTAACTTTGAAGGGCTTCAGCCTCCATGGGATAATATTCGTCCAGATTAAATGTGTAGACATTTCTGAAACTTAATCCTTGCTGCTGGTGCATTTTGACCAGCTCCGCATACATGCGGGTTGGTGACGAACCGGTCGCCAGACCCAAAACGCATGGCTTGTTTTCCTTTTGTCGTGCCCTAATGAGTGAGGCAATTTCTTTCGCAATAAAAACGGACCCTTCTTCAGAGGTGTGAAAGATTTTTACCGGAATCTTTTCAAAGGCGGTAAGATCGTTATTCATAATTTTGATATGGTTTTGATCGTAAGTGAATCAAAGTCTAAAGTATCTTAAAAAGCGCGAAATTTTCAAGTGTTTGCGGAAACATTATTTTTATGAGCAACTTTCGAACAGTCGTTAGTCCGGGGTCGTCACCCCAAAAAATGGGGATTTCAGATCGGATTCTGACAATCGGGTCCTGCTTTGCCGACGCGATAGGAACGCGCCTCCAATTAAACCGCCTAAAAGTTTTGGCTAACCCTTTTGGCAATCTTTATAACCCCCACTCTATCCACAAGGCAATCCGATACGCCCTATACAATGAGCTTCCACCGACTCATACTTTTCTGGACCGCGATGGCATCTGCTTTAACTATGATTTTCATTCCGAAGTATCAGGCGTAAATCAACACAATCTTTTGGGGAAGTTAAAGGAGATCACCGGCGCAGCACATTATCATTTAGCTGGTTCGGAGTGGATTATAATTACGTATGGAACGGCATGGGTATACGAAAGGAAAGAAACCGGCGAGATTGTCGCCAATTGCCACAAAATCCCCAACAATTATTTTACAAAGTCACTCTTAACGCAACAGGAGATCACCGAATCCTTTGGAAAACTCCATAATGAATTGAAACAGTTTAATCCAGGAATAAAAATAATTGTCACTGTTAGTCCGGTACGTCATATTAAAGACACGCTTGAATTAAACAGCGTAAGTAAAGCAGTTTTACGTGCTACCTGTCATACAGCGGCAGGATCGTTTGGCGACGTAAGTTACTTTCCTTCCTATGAAATAATGCTTGACGACCTTCGCGATTATCGTTTCTACAAAGCAGATATGATCCACTCTTCCGACGTTGCCGAAGATTATATCTGGGAGAAATTCGGAGAAACGTATTTTGCCCAAGACGTTAAAACATTTTTGTCCCAATGGAAAGAAATTCAGCAAGCAATCAATCATCGTCCATTTCATCCTTCGTCTTCTGCTCACCAATCATTCCTCAGAGAAACTCTAAAGCGTCTTGAGTCATTGAAGGAAACCATCGATGTAGAAGATGAAGTAGCATTAATAAGATCACAGATCGAAAAAATAGTCAAAACCTAGGCACATGACTCAACCAAAACCGAACCGGTTAATCCATGC